>CAZHUN010000062.1:0-9099 GCA_964535725.1 uncultured archaeon | reverse complement strand
CCCGCCGGATGGGATGGTTGTGCGACAAGGTTATTGAAGCCAACCACTTCGCAATCGCCGACTTCATCTGCCCGACAAAAGAAACCCGAAAAGCGTACGGCCCCTGTTTTCCGTTTTTGTCGGTCTTAACGATTCGCCCGTTGTTGGAATCTCCGACCAGAAAATCGCCAGAGGACGTTTCAATCGCATCTTGTACCCAATCATATTCCCCCGAAATAGTGTCACGTACACGGAATTCATCATCCAAAAGCAAAACTTTGTTGTTTCGGGTGTCTGAAAGGACGAATCCTTCGCGACAGGCGCGGATGAAATGCGGGCACTTCAACCCGTCTAACAAGACACGGGAAACCTTTGTTTTGACGTCAATTTCAACCAACCGTCCTTGATGGAAAAGCGTTGCAAGTAATTTCCCGCGTCTGTACGGAATGCAACTGTTCAAATGCGTCGTGTGTTCAGGCGTTGTAGTTGAAAGTTCATCATAATGCAAATGTCGGTCAATTACTCGTTTCTCGCCACTAGGTGTGAAAGGATAGCCATTTTCCGTGGCGAGCCAATCCCACACTACTGTTTCCGGAGAATTGAACGATATTTCTAAAATGCCATCGATGCCAGTCGAAGCGATGAGAAGGTTTCCTGAAGCGCTCTCAAACAAAGAATGAACGTCATTAAACAAATTGTTGGTTAAAGTCGAAATAATTTTGCCGTGTTGAATTTTTTGTATTTTTTTATTGCTTCCGACGTACAGGCAACTGTCTTTAGGGCGATAAAACATTCCCGTCGCAACCGGACACTCGATTTCAGCGAGGAATCCGGCCCGCAAGTTTGACGGGTCAATAAGGCAAACCGAACCTCCAAAAGTCGTACTGCTAACGGCGCGATATTCTTCCTTGCTTCTTCCAAAAGATTTGTGTTCTGAATCTCTTCTCGACCATTGCGCTTTTAGCTTCGCCAATGCATCTGGATTAGTGACAAAAAAGCTTACGGCGACTAACTCATGGTTTGGATTGAGTTTACGAATCTGCGATGCGCGAATCAACAACAACCCTTCGTTCGCTCTTGCTCATTTCTTCTCTTTGCCGTTCTTTCCGTTGCGCTCTTTCGCGCCTTTGGCCACGGCGTCGGAAAATTCCTTGAACAACGCGGCCAGTTTTTTCGGATCGCTCTTGGCTTGTTCGAAAGGAGTTCCCACTTGAACGATGTCGGCTCCGGCTTTGATGGTTTCGTACGCGAGTTCGGGAGTGCGCACGCCGCCAGCAACCAACAGCGGAACGTCAATGGATTTTTTCACCATTGAAACCATTTCTTTCGGAGCTGGAGAATCTGCTCCGCCGCCAGATTCGAGAATAATCAAGTGGCTTCCCAAATATTGTCCGGCGAGGGCAGTGATGACGGCCAAGTAAGGCTGTGAGCGCGGAACGGGTTGGGCGCGGCCCATCCAACCCACGGCACGACCGGGTTCAATGATGATATAGGAAGTGGGAATGGCTTCGAGCTCCATGCGTTTCACAATCGCAGAAGAAGCGATTTGCGCGCCCGAAATGTAGTACGGATCCGTAGAGTTCAGCATGCTCATGAAATAGACGGCGTCGGCGTATTTTGAGAGTGTTGCAATGTTTCCTGGAAACAAAATAACAGGAAGCGAGCAGTTTTCTTTGATGGCTTTGATCGTGTTGTCCAATAATTCGCCTTGCGCGCCCACACTTCCACCAACAGCAATCGCGTCCAAGCCGTTTTCTTGGCCGATTTTGGCGACTTTTCCCGCTTGTTCGAGAGAATAGTTAGGAGGGTCTAATTGCATGAAAAGCAGGCCTTTTTGTTTGGCGAGCTTGTCTTGCAAGGCGGCAAAAGTTTTGCCTTGGATAGAAGCCATGACAGAAAGACGGGAGAAAGGGATAAAAACTGGCGTTGGACTGGGGTTTAAAAAAAGTGCGTATGTGTTCCCAAACATGGCTGAATTGGGTTCGCAGTTTGTCACAGACAGCGCCGAAACCAGGCACTTGTCGCTCGTATTTGAAAACAATGACGAAATTTTGCCCAACTTTTTCAAAGCATTGGAAGAAAACAGCATTCGAGAGTGTTCGATTGCAGAAGGTACTGGGTTTTTGCGCGACGTGGAAATGAACTATTTCCAAGGAAGCGCGTACAAGCACCGCAAAGGGTTTGGAGACGAAAGAGCCACGGCGGCTTCGGGAAAATTTAGAAAAGAAAAAGACAAGTGGATCGGAGACTTGCACGTTGTTGTCGCGAAGGGAAACCAGAGAATCAACGGCACGCTGTTGAAAGGAAAGGCGGCGGGAGAGTTTCGGTTGACGGCCAAATTTCACGTATTTTCTCCCGAAAATCCAGAGGCAGCTTTAAATAGTCCAAACGTGTAAGGAATTTCAGAACACTTATTTGAACAGGAGGTTTTTACCTATGGCAGCAAAGAAACCATTCGGCGGTTACACGATTTCCTTCAAAGGATGCAAGGACACCGCAGAAGACATTTTCGGAAGCGCGCCGATAGCACCCAGCGAAATGACGAAAAAAATCTGGGCCTACGTCAAGCGCAAAGGACTTTCCAACAAGTAAAAAGGCCAGAAACCCTGGCTCTTTTTCTCCTTCTCTTTCACTTCTTGAAGCACGTTATTGACGAAACTGTTTTTCCGCCTCGAAACGCTTGTCCTGTTTTTAACCACTTTCAATCCGAACAATCGCATGCCCGACCCCGAAGTCGAAAAGTTGGTGAACAAGATTTCCCAACACGCGAATATTCCCGAACAGCAATTATGGAACGAAATCGAAGCCAAAAAATTGAAGTATGCGGGACTGCTTTCCGATTCGGGCGCCGCTTACATGATTGCCAAAGAAAGGGGCGTGCGAGTGGAAGAAAAACAAGCGCGGCCGATTGCAGAATTAAAAGAAGGGCAGAACAACATCGACATCGAAGGAAAAGTGGAGCAAATCCGCGAAGCGCGCATTTTCGAAAGCAAGGGAAGAAAGGGACAATTGCAGCACTGGATTTTAAGTGATGGAACCGGAAGCATCCGCGTAACAGTGTGGAATGCGCACATCGGAGAGGCCGAGAAAATTGGCGTGGAAAAAGGGGATTCCGCCAAACTGGAAAACTGTAGGATCGAAACATACAACGACAAAATCCAAGCCCAATTGAACTATAACGGAAAGATTTCGGTCACAGAAAAAGGCGCAAGCGCGGCCAAAAAAATCTCCCAACTCATCGCCGGAGAGAATGCAGTTGACGTGATTGTCCGGATCGGAAAAATGTTTCCCCAAAAAGCGTTCGCCAAGGCCGAACGGCAAGGGAGTTTGCAATCATTTTTCGTGGAAGACGAATCAGGCAGCTTGCGCGCCACGGCGTGGAACGAAATGACGGCCGCGCTGTCCAAATTCAAAGAAGGAACCGTAGTGAGAATCGAAAACGCGTACACGAAACAAGGGTTGAAGGGGATAGAAATCCACTTGGGATGGCAGAGCCGCGTGCGCGCTCTTCCAAACTTTCAAATGAATACTCCGCACCGACTGTTCCACAAAACCTTTGAAGAAGCGCAAGAAGGAGAATTGATCGAGCGGAGGGCGACGATTATTGACGTGTTTTCCAAAAAACCGTACTTTGAATCCTGCGTCACGTGCGGAAAAAAATGCACAGAAGTGGAAGGAAAAACTGTCTGCTCAACATGCGGACAAACCACCGCCATTCCAAAAGCGGTTTTGGGAATCGCGTTGGACGACGGTTCGCAAGTCTTGCGCGCGAGTTTGTTCGGAGAAACCGCCGAACAATTGCTCGAAAAGAAATCTTCCGACCTCCCTTCGCTCGACTGGGAAAACGAGCGAGAAAAGTTGAACGGAAAAGAAGTGGAATGGACGGCGAGCGTGCGGCCGAACAAGCTTTCCGGAGAAAAAGAATTGAACGTGCAATCGTTTTCCCCTTTACAAGCAAAAAAAGAGGCCGAGCAATTGTTGTCCGCGTTTTAGTGAGCGGAAAACCACCCCCCGCAGCTTTAAATAGCCTTGAACGGTTGGTACAACGGACGATGATGACTTTTTGCAGCGCAGCAAAACGTCGAACATCGTACTGGAGGAGAATTTCATGAGCGCGAAAAAAGAAGAAAAAACAATCGTCAAAGAAGCCGAAATCGAAGAAGCGTTGGAGGGAGGAAAATCCGAAGGCGGAACTGTCTTTTCGGAAAAGGCCGAAGGAAAAGCCAAGACGATTACAGAACTTCCCGGAATCGGACCGCAAAGCGCGGAAAAACTGTTGCAAGCGGGTTATCGAACATTAGAAAGCATTGCAGTGGCGTCTCCCATGGAATTAGTGGAGGCCGCCGGATTGGGAGAAATTACCGCCGCCAAAGCCATTAACGCGGCGAGAGAAAGTTTGGAAATGGGATACGAGACTGCCGACAAAATCCAACAGCGTCGCGAAACCATTGGAAGATTGAGTACGGGAAGCAAAGAAGTGGACGCCTTGTTGGGCGGCGGAATCGAAACCCAAAGCATCACCGAAGTGTACGGACAATATGCGAGCGGAAAAACCCAATGGGCCTTCCAACTTTCTGTCATGAGCCAATTGCCCAAAGAGCAAGGCGGATTGGACGGAAACGTTCTCTATATCGACAGCGAAAACTCGTTTCGGCCAGAACGCATTGTACAAATCGCCAACGCGAAAGGGTTAGACGCGCAAAAAGCGCTCAAAAACATTTTTGTCGCCCGCGCCTATAACGCCGACCATCAAATGTTGCTTGCAGAGAAAGCGCACGAACTGGTGAAAGAAAAAAACATTAAATTGGTCATCATCGATTCTCTGACTGCCCAATTCCGCGCTGAATTCACGGGACGAGGACATCTCGCCGACCGCCAGCAAAGACTCAATAGGCACATGCATACCTTGCAAAAACTGGCGGAAATGAACAATGTCGTTCTGTTAGTAACAAACCAAGTCATGTCCCGCCCCGACATCATGTTCGGAGATCCGACCACACCCATCGGCGGGCACATTGTGGGACACGCGTGCTTGGACGGAGAAACATTGATTCAGACAGCGGATGGAAGCTTGAAAGAGTTGAAAGACGTGCAGCAACCGATTTTGTCCGCCGATTTCGACGAATTGGCGTTTCAAGAGAGCGCATTTTCCGCCAAATCGAGCCGAGACGATATTCCAAAAGCCTTCGAAATCGACACCGGACACCATATTACGGCATCTCCAAACCATCGATTCTTCAAGCTCGAGGGTTTCAACGTCGTCGAAGTCAAAGCGAAAGACATCCGCAAAGGGGAGTATCTGTTGCACGCGAAAAGTATGACTCCAAAAACCGCGCCCCAACCCCTTCGACAACCATTTGTTGAAGAAGTGGTCATCTTCAATGAAAAAGGCGCAGGAATGGTTTCTGACTTTTTGAAAGAGAGCGGGTTTTCCAGAAAAGAATTTCCGCAAGAAATGGTTGGAGTGACGCCCCGACAGTTGCGGCGCGTGCTCAACCAATCCTATCCCACCGCAAAAGCAAACGTGATGCGGATGGTGAGAAACGGCGCGGACGCGCAACTGCTCGAAAACGTGGAAACTGTCGAAACCAACAAGCACAGGACGCTCCAATTTCCAACTGTTTTTTCGGCCGACGTCAGCCAAATCTGCGGTTATTTGTTGGGAGACGGACACGTGGAAGAGAGAAGCATCCGCTTCAAAGACGCGAGAAGAGAAGTTTTGGAAGCGTATTCGACATTGTTCGAAAAAACATTCGGAATCCAAGGAAGCATTTCAAAAGTTTCGAAAAAGAACTGCTTCGAATTGTCGATTAATAGCAAGGCCATCGCCGACCTTTTCCGAGAACTCAAATCAACAGCCATCGACGTGGCGGCAAGGTCTCCCAAAGAAGTCGTGGCCGGGTTTGTCCGCGGCTTTGCCGACGCGGAAGGAAGCGTGGACAAAAAAATCCGAAAAGTGTCCATCGCCCAAAAGGACGAGAAGGTCTTGCAAAAAATCCAACTCTTGTTGGAGCGGTTTGGAATCGGTTCGCGGCTGAGAATCGCCGGACGGAAAAAGTTTCCCACGCTTGAAATGTTCAGCACCGACGCCGTGAAGTTTGGAACCTCCATCGGTCTGACAGCTACTGACAAGCAGGCAAAGCTGGACAAGTCGATGCAAACATTCGACCCAAACAAGGCCAAAGAAATCATCCCCATTTCGCGAAACGCCATCAAAGAAGTTTTGAAAAGAGAGTTTGGCTTTTCTTCGAAAGTATTGCGACCACGAAGCTATCGCTTTGTAACGCTAGCCGAACTCGAAAGAGTGCGAAAAGCATTGGAAGAGAAAAACTCGCTTTCGCCCGAAAGCAGGAAAGCCAAGCAGTTCATCGAAAAACTCTTGGACAACCAAGTTCGCGCAGAAAAAGTGAGAAGCGTCAAAGTTGTAGCGAACGCAAAACCATTGTACGACATCAGCGTTCCGGGATTCGAAAACTATGTCGCCAATGGCTTCATTGTCCACAACAGCAAGACGCGCATTTACTTGCGCAAGGCGAAAGAGAACAAGCGCGTTGCGAAGTTGGTGGATTCTCCTTCCCTGCCGGACGGAGAAGCCTTGTACTCGCTGACTGAAAACGGAATCGAAGACATGTAACGGCCCTTCCGCGAGCCGGCGACGGAGACATCGTACGGTCTTCGATTTTTTTCCCTTTTTTTTCCTTTTCGTTTAAATATCCAAACGTCGTACATTCCACCATGGCCGACAAACCGAGCGCGGAATTCGTCAAAAGCAAGAGCGTGGCCTTGGCTTTGTCGATATTGTTCCTCGCACTGGCCATCGCGTCCCTCGTTCGCCTGGCACTCGATGCGTGGAACAACTACTATCCAAATCCACTGCTCATCGGATTCGACGTTGTTATTGCAATCGTATTCGCACTCGAAGCATTGCTGTTCTTTTTGCGATACAAAGAGCTATGGTAGGATTTCCAGCACGTCCAATTCCTTGCACGCGCATTTGAGTTTCAGCCACTCCGCGAGCGAAGGTTTGCTCCGTCCTCTGTCTCCGGAAATCCATTCTTTCACGTACATTCCCGAAGAGCACTGCAATTCGATTTCAAGAGTTTGCGGAGAAGCCTGCTCTGCCTTTTCGAGAATCACCCAATGTTGGCGAGTTTTGATGGCACGACGCTTTTCCACACGCTCTGGAGTGAACTGCTCCACTTCGACCTTTTTCCCACTCTTCGACTCCAATGATTTCACATCAACATTTCCCTCACATTCAACCAGCGCGCGATAGCGCTTGGCGTGCAACGCGTTTTTCACTTCCGCCACGCGAGGCTTGGAAACGAAGTGAAGAAGGGAAACCAAAATCTTTTCTGGAAACGCGACATTGACTTTCTTTTCCAACACCTTCAAGTCTGTGCTCCGCTTGCGCGGAGAAACCATTTCTGCAATGAACGGTCTTCCGTTTCCCAACATGCGAACATCAACATCTTCGCGTCCGGCGCCGTGAAAAATGAGTTCTTTCGCTTCAAAAAGAGGAACAAAAACCGTCGCGAGCAATTCTTGCACGCTCTCTTGGGTTGTTTTTCCCGTACCGTCGCATTTTGGGCAACCGGTTCCCCTACAAGGACGACAGTCGTGCCGAGTCTGCGCAATCGAACGCGAAAACTTGTTGTAAGTGCCCTCTACATAAACGGGAGAAATTCGAAAAGAAAAAGTGTTGAACTTCCAATCCAGTTCGAAATAAAGATTCGGATCTTCAATAGAATAGGATTTTCCGGCATCGCAAATGGAACGAACAAGCGGCGCTTGAAAGTTGGTGCGAATTTCCTTCTTTTGTTCCTCGGAGAATTCCTTTGCAAACCGGATGCCGAGCGAAAACGAGTTCCATTCAAAGTTCGATTGTTCCAACAATGTCTTGGCGGAATCGGAAACCGAAGAAGGGTCGAAGCGCATAATTAGTACAAATTCGAGGTTTCCACGTCTTCTTGCACGGAAGCCAGCCAATCTTTTTGCGTGCGCGAACTCTTCCAACGCTCGGCCTGGCGTTCCAGTTTTTTCAACGCGTCGTGCATGGCGAAAGGAATGCCATAGGCAGAGCCGTGGGAAGTCATCAGACCGTTTTTGGAATGCACGCGCAAATTGACGGAATACAAGTGTGCCTGTCGAAAAATTTCCTTGTGCTTTTTGACATACACGAAAGCGTTCGCGTTTTCGAACAACCCCGCGTATTTTTTCGAAAAGCGAATGGTTTGGTCTTTGATGTCGGACAAGTCAAAAGGATCCAAATGCTGGATTTCTCCCGACGTCGCGTACGAAAAAACGAGTTCGGGAGTGGTTTCGTGCTTGGACGCGAGCAATTGCAAAATGTCTTTTCGCGTCAAAATTCCACACAATTGGTTTTTCGCATCCAGTACGAGCACGGACGAGACATCGTTTTCCAGCATCTTCGAAATAGCATTCTTGATAGAAGTGGACGGAGAAACGAATTGGAGGTTCGTGGAAGAGATTGATTTGACAGAAGTGGCGAACTGCCGGATTTTTTCGGGAGCGAATGAGTTCAAGGAAATGCGGGATTTTGGACGCAGGATTTTGGTGACGATATCGTGCATGGCCACGATTCCCGAAATTTTTCCGTTCTTGTTTTGCAAGGGAAGATGGGAAAAGTTGTGCTCGCGCATCAAGCGAAAGGCTTTGGCGATGGAATCGTCTTCGGAAACTGAAATGACTTGGGAAGTGGAAGCCTCGATTACCGGCGCTTTCGCAAAATCGCTTTTCAACAATTGTTTCAAAATAGAGGCGTGAGAAACAACGCCTTGAATTTGGTTGTCTTCTACAACCGGAAGAAAGGGAACATCGTTTTCCAACAATAACCGCGCGGCTTCGCCCACAGACTGTTGGCCAGAGAGTTTGGACACGTGCAATGCCAGCGACCCTGCTTTGGTTTGTAAGGGATTTACAGAAGAACGCACTATCGCCTTTTCGTTCAAAACCCCTTTAATGTTGGACCTGTTGTCCAACACGATTACGGCGTGAGCATCCTTGCATTTGGCCAAGGCGCGGGAAACCAAATCGGTTTCGAAAACAGTTTCGAAGTCTTTTTCCAAAACGTTTTCGACTTTCAGATTTTCGACGTGC
>CAZHUN010000061.1:0-6014 GCA_964535725.1 uncultured archaeon | reverse complement strand
AAACCTGCACGAATACTGTCGAAAAATATTCTTCCCGTTGTTTTGGAATCAAATTGCGCACGCCGTTTTCGGTTTTGCTGCGGGAAAAAAACCCGCCAAGCGAAAAATCTTCCGACATGTTCAACGCCGTTTCTTTCCGTGAAAGGGTTTGCCATGAAATCGTTTTCTCTGGAACGGTTTGGGGCGGACGTTACGCGGCACCGGTTTTGGTTTGGCTTTGAACGGTTTTTGTTTCAACGATTCGAAGCGAAACTCCAAAGACTTTTGCAACCCTGCCGCGTCCAATTTTTTTCCGAAAAAATCTTGTTTTGCGGCGATGGAAAGTTTTCCGGAAAGCGAACGCGCCATGTCACCGCGCGCGTGCGAAGGAAGCTGTTGGATGAACGAATGCTGGAACAGCAGACCGTACTTGGGCGGAAGCGCGTGCTCTTTCAAGTGGCGAAACATGGCCTTTTCCGCTCCCAACAGTTGAAGCGCGGAAGAAGGCATGAAGGCAAGATGTTTCAAACTTCCTGCTTTTGCCAACAATTTCGCTGCCAACAACGGAGAAGCTAATTCTGACAAATTGGGCATGTACGCAGTGCTTTGGCGTTCGACAAAAGTTTGCAATTCTTCGCGCTGCTGTTGCAAGTACACGACATTCTGGCACAAAAACTGGACTTCGCGCTCCGCTTCTGAACTCATTTCTCCGCCCATGGACTGGGAGGCGAGAGAAACGATTTGTTGCACCGCAGAAGGATTGGAATGGAATTGGGACACTTTTTCGGCCGAAAAATTCGACCGGTTTCCCACGCCCAAAACCAGCTTGCAGTACAACAAATTGTCGGGAACCATTCGCACGAGTTCGGGAAAGTGCAGGGAATAGAGGTCTTTCGCGTGCTCGCACAGCAAGTTGAACGCTTCGTCCAAGTCTTGCAAGAGAGAAACGTTTTTCGAAATCCACGCGTCTGTCGACGAAAAATGCTCTCCCACTTGCTTTTGCGCGCGCGCAATCAATTGCCGGCGCAAATCCTCCAAAGCCATGAATGAAACTGTCACGAAAAGGTTTAAAAGCCTCTAAAGAGCAATACACTCATGAAAGCGGTTTTGGCACTCCTTGGAATCGCATTGGCCCTTTCCTTGTTCGGGTGCACGCAAGGAACCGACCAGCCGCCCAAAATCGTTTCGTTCGAATCCAATCCCGCCAGCGACGCGTATTTGGTCAGGGTTTCGGCCAGCGACGATTTGGGCTTGAAAAGCGTTTCGGCTTCGATCGGAAGCAATGTTCAAACTTTCGACTGCGGCGAACTGAAAACGTGCTCGAACCAGTTCGCATTTTCCAAACTTTCGAACGGAAACCATACCGTGCAAGTCAATGCCTTGGATTCGAGCGGACAAGGCGCTTCCCAGTCCAAACAAGTGACGATTGAAGGGTCGAACCGCGGCGAACTCTCCGAAGCCGAAAAAGTGCTGGAAAGTTACGGGTTTTTCGGCGCGGAAAACGTGGGAGAAACCAATCTGGACCAGACTTTTTTCAACATGTCCGGAACCCAATGGGTGAAAGTGCACGCGTTCCAGAATGCGGTCAAACCATTCGAAGAGCCGTCAGTCGAGTGGAGCGGAAGAAAGGCGTTCGTCGTGCTTTCTCCCAAAGCCGTGGACGCGAACGGAGGAGTTTCGGAAACCGAGTGGAAGGATTTCGTCCGCACGACCGTGAAAAAGTATTCGAAAGAACCGTACAACGCCCAACTCTACCAATTGGTGGAAGCGCCAGAATACGCCCAATACTGGAAAGACTCGAACGCAGAATATGCAAAACTCTTGCGATGGACGTTTGAAGCCGTGAAAAGCGCGGACTCGAACGCGTTCGTGGTCTTGGGCAGCTATGTGCTGGACTCGATTTCCAAAAGGCCGGTCTTCCACCAGGCCGTCGCCCAGTACACGTTTTCAGACGGCAAAAAAGGCGGCGAGTATTTCGATATATTCGCCTTGGACTATTACACACCCACCTCTTCCACGAAAGCCAAACTGCAAGAAATTTCAACCCAACTCCACGACTGGAACGCGGACAAGCCGATCATCATCACCTCTACCGGAACCAACAATAGCACATTGGACGAACTGGCCGTGTCCAAAGACTTGATCCAACGCTTGACCACGGCACGCGCGTTGAATATTCCCATGACCCAATGGTATACTTTCAAAGACCCTTCCTACGCCGCCATTGTGTCGCAAGAAAAAGGGCTCGAGCGAGTCGGCTTGGTGTCTTCGGGAGGCCGTGCACGAGCCGGGTATTATGCATTCAAATTTTTGGCCGAACAATTGAAAGATATTGACTCGAGCGAGACCGAAATTTTGAGCGAAGGAAAAAACAGCACCTATGCCTACCGCTTCCACAAAACCAACGGCAACACAATCACCATTGCGTGGAACTACAGCACGCAGTACGCGAACTTGAACATTCCAACCACTGCATCCAGCGTGAAAGTGCTGGACTTGGTCGCCGACGCTTCCGGAACCTTCTCAGAATCGACAGTTTCAACCAACAACGGAACCGCCGTCGTACAAGTCAAATACAATCCCCTTGCCATCCTCGAGCAATAAGCCTAAAAACTCGCCTCCTTTTATTTCTGCCATGACCAAAGACGAACTGTACAATTTGGCACTACGCCGTTCGTTGTTCTATCCCGCAGCCGAAATCTACGCCAACTCTCCTTCTGGATTCTGGGAATACGGCCCCATAGGCACCAAAATCCGAAACAACATCATCCAACTTTGGCGAAAAAAATTGGTCGAACAAGAAGGATTCTTCGAAATCCACGGCGCGCAAATTTTGCCAGAATCAGTTTTCAAAGCATCCGGACACTTGGACAATTTCAACGATCCCATCGTCCAATGCAAAAAATGCAATTCTTTGCACCGCGCCGACCAGCTCATTTCCGAAGTTTCCAGCGAGATTGTTCCCGAAAGCATGGCCGTCACAGAATTGACAAAACTCATCAAAAAGCACGAAGTGAAATGTCCCAAGTGCGGTTCGAAAGACTTTTCAGAAGTGCGCAAATTCAACATGATGATGAAAGTGGACATCGGAGCAACGGGAGAAAGCCGCGCGTTCCTGCGTCCCGAAACGTGCCAAAGCATTTTCTGCGATTTCGACCGTTTGTACAAAACCTCGCGTAATACGCTCCCATTAGGCATTGCACAAGCGGGAAACGCATTCCGCAACGAAATCTCTCCCCGCAACTCCCTCTTGCGCGCGCGCGAATTCGGACAAATGGAGTTAGAGATTTTTTTCAACCCCAAAAAAGCGGGAAAAGTGGAAGAGTGGGAACAAGTCAAAAACTACAAACTACAATTGCAACCAACAAACAAGAAAGAAGTCACGCCGGTTTCGTGCAACGATGCGATTGCCAAAAAAATAATTTCTTCCAAACTCATCGCCTACTACTTGGCGCGCGTGCAACAATTGTACAACGCGTACGGAATTCCCTTGGAAAAAATGCGTTTTCGACAATTGGATGCGGAAGAAAAAGCGTTCTATGCCGCGGACGCGTGGGATTTCGAAGTGCTCACAGATTTTGGCTGGCTCGAACTCATTGCCAACAACAACCGAACGGATTATGACTTGAAACGTCACGCGGCCGAGAGCAAGAAAGATTTGAGCGTGAAAGAAGAAGGCGAGAGCGAAAAGTTCATCCCGCACAATTTCGAAGTCTCGGCCGGAATCGACAGGACTTTTTATGCCATTTTGGAGCTTGCGTACAGAAAAGAAAAACGCGGCCCCGAAGAACGTGTGTTTTTGGATTTACCTCCCGCCATCGCACCCTACATCGCCGCCATCTTTCCCTTAGTCAAAAAAGACGGATTGGCAGAGACCGCTTCTTCCATCTATCGGGAGTTGCAAACAATTGGATTGGACGTGTTGTACGACGAAAGCGCTTCTATTGGAAGAAGGTACGCGCGCGCGGACGAGATCGGAGTTCCCTTTGCAATAACCGTGGACCACGACTCGCTGAAAGACAAGACAGTAACTCTCCGCGAACGAAATTCTCTCGCGCAAAAACGCGTGAAAATTTCCGCATTGGCGGAATTGTTGTGGAGATTGGAAACCGGACAAACCACGTTCGACAAAATCTGAAACCGCGCCTTTTAATGCCTTTTTCCGCACAGTCTAGGAAGCCAGCCACTGTGGCTCAATCTGGTAGAGTAACTGCTTCGTACGCTCAAAAGGCCGAATGAGCAGTGGGTTGAGGGTTCAAATCCCTCCAGTGGCTCTATGTCGAGCGAAAATATATTGGATTTTTTCCACCTCGTCGGAAAATTGAAAAAAACCAAACGAACTGGGTGGATGCAGCACCGAATCCAAGACCCGGAAAGCGTTGCCGACCACAGTTTTCGCATGGCCGTCATGGCATTGATATTGGCCAAAGAACAAGGATTGGACGAGCTCAAGACTGTGAAAATAGCGCTTGTGCACGACTTGGTGGAGAGCATTGCAGGAGACATTGTCACGGAAGAAATCGACGAGCACAAACAGATGTCGAAAGCGGAAAAACAAGAAACCGAGCGAAAGGCCATGCAAGAGCTCGTGCAAGCGCTTCCGAAAAAACAAGCTACGGAGACCGTCTCGCTATGGGAAGAATTCGAGGCACGAATTTCGAAAGAATCCCAATTCGTCAACGAGTTGGACGGCTTGGAAATGGTGTTGCAAGCGTTCGAATACGAGCAGTCCAAACAGGGGAAGAATTTGGAAACTTTTTTTGAAAGTGGAAGGCGAAAGTTGAACAGCGCTTCTGTTCTGAAACTCTACGACCAACTCAATGCCAAACGAAACAAGCGAAAATGAATTTTGAAATTATTTTTCAAGCGTTCGAATGACGGCGTCAGCCATGTGCGAAGTGCCTACTGCGCTCGGATCGTTGCGGTCGGTCTTCAAATCGTACGTAACATTTTTTCCTTCGCGGATGACAGAAGCGACTGCCTGTTCCAATTTTGTCCCGGCTTCAATTTCCCCCAAGTGTTTCAACATCATGGCGCCGGACAAAATCATCGCACTTGGGTTTGCTTTGTTTTGCCCTTTGTACTTGGGCGCGGAACCGTGCACGGCTTCAAAAACAGCGCCTTTTTCACCAAAGTTTCCCGAAGGCGTCATGCCCAATCCTCCCACGAGTCCAGAACACAAGTCGCTCAACATATCACCATACAAATTTGGACACAACAAAACATCGTACAATTCGGGTTTTTGCACCAACTGCATGCACATGTTGTCGACAATTACATCCTCGCACGCGATGTTGGGAAACTCTTTCGCCACGTTTCGAGAAACTTCCAAAAACAAGCCGTCAGTATATTTCATGATATTGGCCTTGTGAACTATGGAAACTTTCTTTCTTCCATTCTTTTGCGCATATTCGAAAGCGAAGCGCGCAATTCGTTCCGTTCCAAAAACCGAAATGGGTTTGATCGAAATTCCGCTATCTTTGCGAATGGGCTTGCCGCTCTCTTTGGACAAGAGTTCGATCAGTTCACTGGTTTTGGACTTTCCGCATTCGAATTCGATTCCCGCATACAAGTCTTCCGTGTTTTCTCTCACAACTACCAAATCCACATTCGAAATCGGAGTGCGAACGCCTTCAAAGTATTTGGCCGGACGCAAGTTCGCATACAAGTCCAAAGCTTGGCGAATCGCCACATTCACACTGCGAAATCCGGTTCCCACAGGCGTTGTTAAAGGCCCTTTGATGGCCACTTGGTTCTTGCGAATGCTGTCCAACACTTTTTCCGGAATCGGAGTGCCTTCGACAGCGATTACTTCTTCTCCCGCAAGTTGAACATCCCAGTGAATGGATTTGCCAGTAGTGCTGTCCAAAGCCGCTTCCACGCAACGCCGCATGGCTTCCGAAACTTCTCCGCCAATGCCGTCGCCTGGAATCAAAGTCGCCTTGTACATGGTCCTCCCCTGTCGAAAAAACCCCTTCTTGAAATAGGCAATTGTCGAAAGCCTTTTAAGGAAGGTGAACGCTTTTTTGTTTGAG
>CAZHUN010000060.1:0-4177 GCA_964535725.1 uncultured archaeon | reverse complement strand
GGATACGACGATTGCCGGAGAAATTTGCCTGTCGAAAGACCCGGGCGGAAGCATGAAAAAATGGCGGGAAATCTTCGGAATCTCGCAAACCGAATTGGCCGAACACTTGAAAGTTTCCTCTTCCACCATTTCCGACTACGAGGGCGGACGGCGCAAGAGTCCAGGAATTGCCGTCATTGCACGATTGGTGGGCGCACTTCTTGCCATTGACCAAAAACGCGGGGGAAAAGTAACCAAACAATTGGAAAAAGACTTCAAACCGCGCGAAGAAGTCTTCAACACGCACGAATTTTTTGCCGCAGTCAACGGAAAAGTGTTTGCGGAAAAAATTGGTGCCGAATGCGTGGCCAATGCCTCGCGCTTGAAAGAAATGCAAATCTATGGATATACCCTCATTGACAGCTTCAAAGTCATCATTGACGTTCCCGTGCACGAGTACATGCAATTGTACGGAAAGACTCCCGAACGCGCCCTGATTTTCACCCAAGTCGAAAATGGAAGAAGTCCCCTCATCGCAGTCAAAGTCGGACGGTTCAGCACGGACATTCGCCCGGCGATTGTGGTATTGCACGGTCTGGAAAAAGTCGATCCGGTCGCCATCAAAATCGCGGAAAGCGAAAAAATTCCGTTACTCGTCACGAAAAAACCGATTGAAGAAATCCAGAACGCGTTGAAAGAATTCGAAGCCTAAGCCCGAAGCCCTTTTCTTTTCCAAAAAGAAAAGGTCTACAGTCTACCCCAAAAGAAAAGGTATTGCCATGACAATCGCTCCAAATTGTGCCAAGTGCGGAAAAGAGTTGGAAGAATTCGGCGCGCTCTTATTCAGCCCACCCACTGGAGAAAATAAAGTCGACAAGTTTCACTTGTGCGTGGATTGTTTTCGATCGCTTCAGATTTCAAGTAGTGTTTACAAGCGCACCAAAAAAGTGTAGCGCCGTTTTTCTTGCTCTTTGTTCTTGTCGAAACCCGTCGTCGTATACGAAGTCGTTACGATAACGCGGTGCTTTTTGGCCAGTTCTTCCGCCAAGTGTTTTCCCGCACGCAAGGAAACAACGTACAAGTCCAAACCGCCCTTCACTTTCTGGAACTTCGCCAGAACGGCCATCGGATCCTTTTTGTGCAATACGGCAAGCAAGTTTTCCGCTTCCAAAACCCACTTTTCCGCATCCAGCTTTTTTTCGGAAAAACGCAATTGGATGATGGCTTCGAAATAGTTTGAAGACAGTTTCATGCACGAATCACACACCGCGTTCTTGGAAACGAGCGCGATTTCGCGTTGGAAGGAAACCTTCTTTCCGCCAATGGTTGCAGAAATTTTGACGAGCGCTTTCTCGGCTTCCACTATCGCCTCCAAAGAAACGTCTTCCAACACCTTCGATTTGAACGCTTTTGGAAGCCACGCATTGAAAGCCAATTCAATAGAGTCCAGCCATTTTCCCGAAACCTTCACTCTTCCACAATTCTTGCACGTTTCAAACTCGAACGCGGGCGGAAGTTCGAACAATTGTCGCGTTTCTAACAAGCAAGAGAAGCACACGTTTTCGAACAATTCTTCGCATTCCTTTCCACAACGCGGGCAAAACAGGCTGGACATAACTAGAAAATCAGCCAAACGCTTAAATAGCGCTAAACCAGCCCAAGTAAATCAACAAAATTCCAATGAGTAACCCAACAAAAGCCATTATTCTTGCAACGGAGGCTTTCTTTTCCAAACTGGAAAGGATAGTTGTCGGAAACTCGGGTAGGATCAGGACCATGACCCCCTTGACTATCATCAATATCGAAAATCCTCCGACAAGCAATTGAAGCAAAGAGATTTCGTTCCAAATCAAATAAATGAAAACTATCCCGATGAGGAAAACAATCGCTCCCAACATTTTTGCAGAAGATTCTTGGGAAACTTTTTTCCTCCAATAGGAAAAAAACTCTCTCGGCCAAAAGATGGCGGGAAGTCGCGTCACAACAAGGAGAATTCCCAAAACAATTGCAATCATTTCAAGATTAGCCATCTAACCATCCATTGCACGAACTTATATTTATTCATATGTCCGTGCGGCAAGGACTACAACAAGTCCAAGGTTTCGCCGTTTTTGGGAGTAAAGACTTCAAAACCTTCTGCATGGAGTTCTTGGCGGAACTGGTCTGCAATTTCGGCATCGCCGTGCACTAAAACAATCTTGGATGGATCGACTTTGTCCACTGCACGGCGCAAAGAGTCGTGGTCAGCGTGGGCGGAAAAGTCGTATTTTTCGGCCTGCATGCGCACACTCACTTCGTGGCCTTCAATGAACATTTTTCCAGAATCCAACAAACGCCTTCCAGGGGTTCCATTCACTTGAAAGCCGGTCAAAAACAGTTTGGACTTTTCGTCCTTGTACAAGTGGCGCAAGTAATATTGTACCGGACCGCCTTGCAACATTCCCGAAGTGGTTACAACCACAGAAGGCTCTTTCAAGGCTTCTTTGCGTATATTCGGCTTTTTGACCCAAATCGCTTTTTGCAAGGCTTTTTTGAGAGATTTGGGGTTTGCCAACAAGTCAGGGTGGGAAATCATGATCGAAGCTGCTTTTTGGCACATGCCGTCCAAGTAAATGGGCGCGTCGATCTTGTGTTCGACCAACACGTCCAACAATTCTTGACTTCTGCCAACTGCAAAGGAAGAAACAATTGCGTGGCCGCCGCGGGCCAAGACTGCTTCAACGCTTTCGACAAACTCTTGCTCGACTTCGTGCCGAGGGGGATGGTTGCGGTTTCCGTACGTAGATTCCATAATCATCACGTCAACGTTTCCCACTTTAAAATCCGCCTTATTGTGCAAGCGCGTGTCGATGTAGTTAAAATCGCCCGTGTACAAAACGTTTTTTCCATTGGGCAGGAAAAGTTTCGAAAGCGCGCTGCCGACAATATGTCCTGCATCGTAGAATTCCAACGAAGTGTCGCGCGTGATATTGACGGATTTTTTGTACGGCAGTTGAAAAGAATAGCGTTCGGTGCGGGCAATATCGTCTTTGGAAAAGCCCGCATCAAACCCTTCCAAGCCTGCAATTTTGAGAGAATCAAACCACAGCATTTTGCTGATGTCAAGAGTCGCTTTGGTCATGTACGTCATGGCGTGGCTTTTCAAAAATAATTTTGGAAGGTCTCCAATGTGGTCCATGTGGCCGTGCGATATCACAATCGCGTCCAAGTTTTCTTTCACGGGAAGCGGATATTCTGTCTCATCGGGAGTGAGTTTGACTCCTCGATCCATCAACACTTTTTCGCCATAGTCGAGCACGAACGAAGAGCGTCCGACTTCTCGCCCTGCACCCAACACGTGGAGATTCAAGTAACGCGCCATGCCTTGCTTGAAGGCAATTGAGTAGAAAAACATAGCGGATTCTCGCAATCGCACCAATTTTGCCCGAAAGATACCAAAACAAGTATATAAACGAAAAGCGGAAGTATGACAGAACAACCCTTTTCAGAAAAATCATTCATTGGAAGCGGGCTGGGAGACCAGCCCGCAACCTCGCATTTTCGAAATTCTTGGACAACATTTAAATCAACAAAAGCATTCAAAATCGTATAGAAGGTGATGGAGTGAAAGAATCCCACATTGCATTGATTACGTTGATTACACTGCTTGTATTGACGGCAGGACTCACGCATGCGATTAATTTTGAAAAGACCCAACCCGGATACAACGCGCAGTTTTTGAAAACAACGCTACAGTCCCTCGACAAGTTCACGCTCGCGTTGAACTTCCTGCTCGCGGGATTCTTGTTCATCGTCGCTTGGAAGGCGGCGCGACGAACCCACCAAAAACCGTTCATGTTGGTGGGCATCGCCTTCGCGTTCTTTTGCTTCAAATTTTTGATACTGCTCGCGGACAGGTATTTTATCACCGGAAACTTCGCCATTCCCGCGATTTTGAACTTGTTCGACCTGGCGATTTTGGCGCTCCTCTTCGCAGCCTTGTTGAGGAAGTGAAAGTCCGATGGCCGACGCGCTCGCGTTGGAAACTCGCCAGAGACTGTACACGAAAATCCAACAGTCTCCCGGATTGCATTTCAGAGAATTGCAACGCCGGACAAACATGGCCACGGGCGCTTTACAGTATCACTTGGACTATTTGGAAAAAAACCGTTTTTTGAAAAGCGAAAAAAAAGACAACACCAAACGCTATTACGCGCTG
>CAZHUN010000059.1:0-13114 GCA_964535725.1 uncultured archaeon | reverse complement strand
TTGGCTCCGGCAGTTTTTGCGTCTCCGGCTGCTGGAGCAGCTTCTGCGGTTTCGGCCGTGGCTGCGACTTCAACCACTTCTTCGCGCACGCGATTGGGTTTTGTGCCAACGGATTTCACGTCCGTGTGCACGCGAATCGTGGTTTTGAGTCCGATTTTTTTCTGCACGCCTTTGAACGCGTGTTTGGCGTTTTCGATATTCAACTCATCCACTAACAAACTCATGATGATTTTTCCCGCCCGCACGCGGCACGCTCTTCCAATGGCTTTTCCAAAGGGATGGCTCATTCCTTTTGTCACACGGTCCGCTCCCGCGCCTTGCGCTTGCTTGTTTTCGCGCAAAATTTGGAAAGGATAGATTCTAATTTTGAGGAAAAACGCGTCTTTGCCGATTTTTTTGTTCAAAAAAGAGACAACGCCCTGGCGCGTGGATTCCAATGCATTGTCGCGGATTTGGCAGTTTTCTTCTCCAATCCAGTCGATGATGTGGGAAAATTCTTTCAACGGGTTTCCCATGTTGAAGCGTCTGGTTTTCAGTCCAGGAGTAGCACCAATATAGTTTTTTCGGTGCACTTTGACGGCCATGCGCGTATAGCTCGGCTTGTCCGTATCGCGATAACAGTGTGCTGGACGCAATCCCATAACTTTTCCCTTTTAAAAATCAGGTTTCTGGAGGGAACCTGACTACTATCTCTTTCTTCCAAAACCTTTTAAAACAGCCTTTTGCTGGCGCAAAAGCCTGGGGAAAAACCGCCTTCGGCTTCAGGGCTCTATGGCCTATTGGGCGTAAAACCCTTTCACCATGATTTGCGTGCCTTGTAGGGGGTCCATTACGTCTCCGTTCAAGTCGAACTGGACTTTGTCCGTGGCTTGGAAAGTGGAACTCCGTTCTACGTCTCCATTCTCGTCCTTTAATGCCATTTCCACTTCGAACTGGCTCGCGCTTTTCGAAAAAATGCCTTCTACGACCACGCGCATTTTTCTTCCCGCAAAAACCGAAACTCCAGTGCCTTCAATATATCCTCCCGCGTAAAAAGACCGCGTCGTGCTTCCTTGCTGCAACAACACTTTGGGCCCGCTCGAAGGCTGGACTGCCTTGTTCGAATCCGAAGCCGTGTTTTGATCGGGAGACTGGTTTCCATCCACTACAACATTCTGGTCAGACTGCACTTGGTTCTCGTCCGGAGCTGGAGCCGCGTTCTGGCCGGCGAGCGGGTTCGGTTCGGCAGGCTGATTTTGGTCCACGAGAGCGTTAGCGTCCGGAACCGTGCCAGCGCTTGATTGATTTTGCGGTCCTGGAACGACACAACCCGCGAGCAAAATGGCAAGCAATGCACAGAACAATATCAACACTTTCATGCTTGGTATACTCCTTTCCATAATAAAAAAGCGAGGGGAGGGAGTCGAACCCTCTTACTCGGCTGTCTGCACTTTCCGCCTTTTCTCTTTGGAAAGACGGTAGACTTTCTCTTTTTGGAAAAGAGAAAGGCTTCGCGCTGCAGGCCGGTGCATAACCGTTCTGCCACCCCCGCGACCGTTCCGCCGGTCGATGACGGCGTCCGTCGTGCGGTCTTCGACCGCACATAAGGAGTGGACTTCAAATGGTTTTAAATGGTTTGGAACAGGGTTCGCTCATGCCTTGGATTCTGGTCAAAACCGCTTCTGAAATCTCGTTGAAGAGCAAGTTCGTGCGCAGGCACTTTTTCGACCAGTTGTGCGGAAACATCGAAAAGGCGTTGCGCGCCAACCGCGTACAGCACGGAAAGTTTGTGCGAAGACCGGGGCGTATCCTCTTTGAAACTGGCCAGGAGAAAAAAGCATTTTCCGTGCTCCGCTTCGTGTATGGCATCCACGCGTTCGCATTGGCGGAAAAATTTGCTTTTCGCTCTCTTGAAGAACTTTCCGAAAAAGCGGCCGGGCTTTCCTCAACAGAATTGAAAAAGGCGAAAACGTTTGCCGTTCGCTGTACACGTTCGGGCGTGCATTCTTTTTCTTCGCAAGAGGCGGCTGCCAAGATCGGGGGCGCGATTGGGGCGAAAAACAAAAAATTGAAAGTAGACTTGGATCATTCGCAAAAAGAAGTGTTTGTCGAAATTTCCGACAACCAAGCATTGGTGTATTTTGGGGAGGAGAGAGGCTCCCGCGGCCTTCCAGTAGGCGTTTCGGGAATTGTGGGAATCGAACTTTCGGGAAAGAAGGAAGAAGTGATTGCAGGAAAGGCGATGTTGAAACGCGGTTGTTCGCTCGTGGTGAAGGTAACGAATGCAAAAAAGTGCGCGGGACAGTTGAAGGAATTGGAAAAGTGGAATTCCTTCCATTCCTTGGAGCGAAAGGGAAAGGTAGAGGCTTGGGTGGTTCCTTTTAAAGACGTGAAGAAAGCGTTAAAGGAATTGCAGGACAAAAAAGAGTTCAAACTCGCACCGTTGGTGTTCAATTGAAGCTTGCGATTATTTCAGACTGTCATCTTGGCTTCGGACAAGGGTCGGAGCGCGACCGCGACGCGTTCGACCAGGCTCGGCAGGCGTTGGAGATTTCGTTGCAACAAGGCGTGGATGCGGTATTGATTCCGGGAGACTTGTTCGATTCCGCGCTTCCGCGACAAGAAACCTTTCACGACGCGTTCGACTTGCTCACTCCGTGCTTGAAAGCTTCCCAATCGTCTCTTGTTGTCGTGTACGAGAAAGAGCGCGAAAATCTGGTCAAAAAATATGCTTTCTTGGGCGTTCCCGTGATTGCCTTGCACGGCAACCACGAGTACCGTTCGAAAGGATACAAGAATCCGATTGAAGTGCTGCAGAGTGCGGGTTTTTTATTGCACGTCCATGCCGGAAGAGCTGTTTTGAAAAAGGGCGGAGAAACCGTGAACGTGTATGGAATGTCGAGCGTTCCGGAGAAGTACGCGTTGGAAGCGTTGAAGGCGTGGAATCCGAAACCCGAATCCGGAAAACGCAATGTTTTGCTGCTCCATCAAGGTTTCAAAGAATTTTTGCCGGACGGGGACGACATGATTGCAACCATATCGTTGGAAAATCTTCCGAAAGGGTTTGATTGGATTGTCAACGGCCACTTGCATTGGGTGGCACAGCACGAGTTAGGCACTACAACTTTTTTGCTCTGCGGAAGCACATTATGCACTTCGTTGAAAGCCATTGAAAGCGGTGATGACGCGCGTCCGAAAGGCTTTCATTTGTATGACAGTGTTTCGAACGAGATGACGTTCGTTCCCATTCCCGTCCAGCGTTCGATTTTCTACCACAAGCCCAGTTTTGAAAAAGCGCGCCCAGAAGAAGTCGTTTCTGCCGTTCGAAAGTTTGTCGAAGAAGCGGTTGTGCAGAACAAGTATGACCGTCCTGCATTGTGTCGCGTCAAGTGCAAGGGAACTCTTGCGCAAGGTTTTCGTTCGGCCGACATCGACTTGTTTCCGTTTGAGAAAGAGTTTGAGGGAAAGTTGATTCTTTCCCTGGACAAGGATTTTGACGACAATTCCTTGCAAAAAACCATTCAAGAACTGCGCGCGTTGCAACTTCAAAAAAAGTCGGTCGCAGAAATGGGAGTAACGTTGTTGGAACAGAACTTGCAAGAAACGGATTGGAAGGGAAAAGACGTCCACGCCATGCTCGAACTGTTGGAAAATGGGGAATTGGAAAAAGCCTTGGACTTGCTCAAGCAGTAGGTTTCTTTTTTTTAGAATAGTAGCCGTGCAGTGCTTTCAAAGACTTGACCGCGGCTTCTGGAGAAGTGAAGGTCGAAATCCCGTTGTCTTCCAATGCTTGTCGCTGAGTTTCGGAAAACTTTCCCCCCGCGCTCACGACTGCGACGGGTTTTGAACGGTTTTTCAACAAAACAGTCAACTCTTGCACGATCTTTTCGTCCAATGCGGGAACTTGGAATAACACGATCAACAACACCATGTCCACGTTTTCGTCTTTCAAAGTCGCTTCAATCGCTGCCTTATACCGCGCGTTGTCCGCGTCTCCCGTCAAGTCCATGGGATTTTTCAGCACCGCATACGATGGAGACACTTTTTTCACCAATTCAATATTTTCGGCTTTCATTTGCGCGAGCTTCAATCCGGCTTCCGCAATCGCGTCGGCCGCAAGCACGCCATGCCCTCCTCCATCGGTGATGATTTGCACCTTGTTTCCGCGCGAAGCGGGTTCTGTGCTGAAAATGCGCGCGCAGTCGAACACTTCTTCCATGGAATGCGCTTCCACGACATTGGTTTGTTGGAACACTCCACGGTATACGGAAGCGTTTCCGGCCATGCTTGCGGTGTGCGAGGTTGCGGCTTTTCCGCCTTCCGCGCTCTGTCCACCCTTGATGCAGATGAACGGTTTTGTGCTGGCGATTTTCTGGCACGCTTTGAAAAATTTTGAACCGTTTTTCACGCCCTCAACATAGGCTACGACTACTTTCGAACTGGAGTCGTTGGAAAGATATTCTAACAAATCGCTCTCGTCCAACGCTGTCGCGTTTCCGTAACTGACGAACTTGTTGATGCCGTACCCTTTCCACGCGTCCCAATCGAGAATCGCGCTTCCCAACGCGCCCGATTGCGAGATGAACGAAGTGGTTCCCTTTCGCGGCCTTTCAAGTCTTTCCGTGGGAAGAAACAGCATGTCGACTCCGCTTTTGGAATCAAGAACCCCCAGACAATTCGAAGTCAATACTTGCCCTGCGAAAAAGTTGTGCGTGTCTTCGACTTCGAAATCATAAAGCGTGGTTTTTTGTGGCAGTTTTTCAATGGAAGTAATTTTTCGGAAATAGCGGCCGTTTTTTACTCGTGATTTGAAATTGAGTCTTTCTTTGACGATTTTTTCCAGCTTTTCCTGTTTTTCTCTGCCAATAAATCGAAACCCCAAATTGTATAGCGCGGCCATCGCTTGCTTGGAATCGCTTCTGATTTCGAAAAGTGGTAGTGCGTTCCACTTTTTGCCTTTCACGATGTGGTTTTTTCTTTCTTTTCGGGTGAAGTAAAAGGGCCCGACTCCCAGTATGCTCAACAAGGTCATGACTTGGTTGGCCATTTTTTCCGAAGTGGTGTCGTAATAGAGGCTAGCTTTTTTTAGCTTTTTGAAAATGTGCACTCCGCCGTCGCCGCTCAACAACCCAGATAGGAAAGCCGCGATTTGTTTGGGTTCGGAGGAAAAAACGAATTGAGGGACTGCTTTGGTTTCGGCATGGCCTTTGATGTCGAACACTTCTTGGAAGACGAGTTTGCCAATTCTTCGCCCGAATTTGATTTCTTTTTCTTTGGAAAGGTCGACATTTGACTGGAAAACCTGGTTGATATAGTTCCGCAATTCCCGTTCTGCCGTTTTGTCCTTGACAAACCCGATTTGGAGGCAGTTGCGTTTGTAGTTTCCATCCGCGAGAAAATATCCTGTCAGTTTGCACAACGCCTCATTCACCTGCAATATTGCGGGAAGACTGATACGGCCTTTCTTGGTCGTTATGCGCGCGTTTTCTTTTTTAAAATACGCACTCGTATCTGAAAAAGGGCGATATTTTCCTTCCTCGATTAAACGCAGTTTTTCTATCTTGTCGGCCTCGAGTTTTTGAAATTCCGCAATCAAGTCGATTTGTCTCGTATAATTGGTGCTTTGGGGCAACTTCAACGACAACGGCACTTCCATTCCGACTCGAATGTTTTTGGCGGCAATCTTGGCGAGTTTTCCGTTTTGGCGAACGATGAAAGGATGGTCTGGCGAGCACACCAAACTTTTTCCGCTTTCGATGTGCACTCGCATGGCTTCTGCACTTTTTCTCCGAAATAATTTTCGAATCGGCTTGTAGACGGGTTCAGAACCATCTGAGCTGGCAATTGCCAGCTTCTTTCCAATCCCGCCGCAATCCAATACTTCGGTTCCTGAACTGTCGACCACTTGGCCCGCATTTTTGGCCATATGATAATCTACCAATTCTCCAATCTCGAAAAACTTGCTGTGCGCATCGTTTGTAATCAAAACAGGCGTTTTCCCTTCGACACAATTCGGGCCCATGACTTTTGTTTTTGGATATTGCTTGAGTACTTTCTCCAGTTCGCGGGAAAGTTTTTCGTTTCCCACTTCGTGGAATCCGGCAGAAATAATGGTTACACAAGGCACTTTTTTCTGCCCGCACTCGGCGAGGGCTTTGGGAACGGCTAGAGCGGGAATCGCAATGATGGCCAAGTCAATGTTTTCCTTCACACTTTTAATGTTGGGATACAAAGGCAGTCCGAACACGCTGCCGCCCGCGGGATTTACGGCGTATATTTTTCCTCGAAATTCGCGCACAAAATTGCTTAAAATGACGTTTCCGATTTTTCCCGCAGTTCGCGACGCTCCGATGACGGCCACGCTTTTGGGAGAAAAAAAGCACTCCAAAGGACTTGGCGGTTTTCCCACAACAATTCACTTTTTCTTATGTAGAAAGGAATCTGGTGTTTGTTCGGTTTTCCATTACTAATGCAATGTTGCCTTTTTTACCCTTTCTATCGGCTGAAGCGTCAGCCGGCACCGCGCACGTCGTGCCGTCTTCTACGGCACATCAGGCTTTGTCCATTCGCCCTTTTAAGCGTTTTCTGCCTTTGTTCGGCTATGCCTCTTTCAGATTGGTATTTTGCCAAGAACTTGGACGAAAAAGCCAGGTTCGAGCGCGAAAGGCAGGAAGAAGAGAAGGAAAAAAAGCGCTTTGCGACGGTTCGCGCCATTGTCGAGCGAAAAGTTAGAGGCAAAACCCAAATTTTGCTGCAAACGCGGTGGAAATTTTCCGACGCGCGCCATTCCGGAATGTTGGAAATGCCGGGCGGGCACATTAAAAGCGGAGAGCACATTTTCGATGCCTTGAAGCGCGAAATTAGAGAAGAAACAGGGTTGAAGGTTTCGAAAGTCTGGCCCTCGTTCGACTTGCACGTTTTAGGCCCTTTGGAAGAAAAGGGAGACTGTTTCACTCCGTTTTGCGGCCAGAGTTTTTTGGGCAGTTCGCGCATCGGATTCGTGTTTCTCGTCAAAGCTTCTGGCACACTCATCCAACGCGGAGTCGTGGATGCGAAGGATCCGA
Source organism: uncultured archaeon (assembly GCA_964535725.1). Taxonomy (GTDB): domain Archaea; phylum Iainarchaeota; class Iainarchaeia; order Iainarchaeales; family UBA10191; genus CAZHUN01. The sequence goes on along the minus strand of CAZHUN010000059.1, from coordinate 6,071 downwards.
AATGGGTTTCGTTGGAAGAAGTGCGCAAACTCTTGAAAGAAAAAAAAATTTGGGCGTACGATTGCGCCGCGCTCCAATACTACTTGGGCCAAAAAGCGAAGAAGAAAATCAAGTTCTAATCGTTCTCCGCAACTGTCCCATAGCGTATAAATAGTTTGCATTTCTATTTCTTTCATGCTGTTGGATTTTGTCGTGCAAAAGGCCATGAAAACTCCGGCCAATGTCTTGCTGCCCGAGTCGGGAGACGATCGCGTGTTGAAGGCCGGAGCCCGCGCGTTGAAAGAAAGAATCGCGCGCATTTCATTCGTCGGAAACAAGGAAGTCATTTTACAACGCGCCCGCCAGCTTCGCATCGACTTGTCGAAAGCAGAATTTTTCGAATGGAGTTCGTTTTCCAAGTTCGACGTGGACGATTTCGCGCGCCAGTACGCGCAATTGAACAAAAAACGCGGAGTCTTTCTCGAACAAGCAAAGAGCGAATTGAAAACCCCCTTGACCTTCGGCGCTCTTTTGGTGAAAAACGGTTTTGCGGATGCCATGGTCGCAGGTTCAGTCGCCGAAACGCGCGAAGTGATTCGCGCTGCGTTGATGGTTGGAGTGAAAAATCCTTCCCAAAAAGTGTCGAGCTATTTTTTGATGCAGACTCCGCACAAGGAGATGGGAGAACAAGGCGCGTTGTTCTTCGCAGACTGTGCGGTCATTCCCCGTCCTTCGGCTGAAGAATTGGCCGACATTGCGTTGCAGACCGCCGAAGCCGTGCAACAAACTTTCGGCGTCGAACCGCGCGTGGCCATGTTGTCCTTTTCCACTTTCAGTAGCGCCGACCACGAACTGGTGCAAAAGGTGCAAAACGCGACGCGAATTCTCAAGGCCAAAAGACCTTCGTTGAAAGTGGATGGGGAAATCCAAGTCGACGCTGCGATTGTTCCGGAAGTGGCGCTCCGCAAAGGGGACACGATGTTGAAGGGAAAGGCCAATGTGTTGATTTTTCCGGACTTGCATGCGGGCAACATTTCGTACAAGTTGGTGGAGAGGCTTGCCGGAGCGCAGGCGGTGGGTCCGATATTGTTGAACGTTTCCAAGCCAGTGCACGATTTGAGCCGAGGATGTTCGGAAGAAGACATCTTTTACTCCATCGCACTGGCTTCCGCGTCGTTGAAATAGTCGCGGCAAAATCTTACGGCAAAAAGTCTTTGTCTTTCATTTTTCGCGGCAAATACTCTTCCGTGATGTAGCGGATGCCTTTTTTCGACAACGCTTCCAGTTCGAGTTTGTAATTGCGTTCTTTCATCAAGTCGAATTCTTTCTGCCATTCTTTCTTCTTGAACCATTCATAGTTCTTCATTTCTTGCAATCGCTTGACATCTTCTGCCGTAAGTTTGATGGTGACTTCTTTCGGAATCTTGAACGTGTCCACATCCGAAATGGTTAATCCGATGTATTTCGCGTCCGGAGTGGCGAGCTTCTCTTCCGAGTATGAGAGAGATATCGAACCGCGTTTGATGACGCTGTAAATGTACATTCCGTACGGGTCGCCGTCCATGAGGCAGTACACGGGAAGCTTGAACTCTTTGTTCAACCGTTGCGCCATTCTTCGTTCCGCGCGCGCGGGCTGTCCTCGTCCGGTGATGATGATGCAGTTGTTCTTTTTCCAGAAATCGTCTTCGTTGAATCGCTTCCAAACCGCGTCCTTTTCGATGAATAATACATACTCTGCGTTCACGTCTTTGATGTCGAGCTTGTCGGCTTCGACATTGGAAGGAATTCCCCATCCTCCGCTTCCCATCTTCGTCAAGTCGATTGTTGTTGGTCCGTCCTTGATTTTCATGTCCCCTGCGATGACGCCTTTCGATGACGCAGAGAGATGCAGTTCTTCGCGTAGCAAATCCAAGGACGCTTCGATGTCTTCGATACAAGGATTGCTCTCTTCCTGCTCGTCAAAAGTGTTTTCTTGTGTGCCTGGAATGGTGTGTTTCATGGCATAGTACAAGTCTCTGATGCTTACAGTGGCGTCTTCTTTGATGACTTTGATAATTTCGTTCGCGACTAAAACGGTTTGCATGAATTTTCGCGCGTGCGCCACGTTCAAGAACTGTCTTTCCGAAGTCTTGTCTCCCAATTTTATGGTTCCGCTTTTTTCGTCGAAAAAGACGTTGTTGAGGGTGCGTACAGGAAGTTCGTACGTCGGGTTCTGTCCTTTGTCGATTTGCTTGAGCAGTTCTTCGCCCACGTTTTTCAGCTTTTCGGAAACCATTTTGTCTTTCTTGTTTTCCATCTACTTTCCCTTCTTCGCCTTTTTTTCCAGCAATTTTTTTTCTTTCTCTTGCTGTTTTTCGAACGCTTGTTCCACGTCTTCCTCGGAAGGTTCCATTTCCCGTTCTTTCGCTTCCTTGGCCTCTTCCATTTTCAAGTGTTTGAGTACAATGTCGTGCAGTTTCTTTTCCACGTCTTCTTTCTTTTTTCCCGTCATTTCCGCAATGGCAATCGCCACTTCCGAAGCGTACTTGTAGTACAATCTACGCTTTTCCTGCTTTTCTTGTTCTCTTCGAATAAAACCGATGTAGCGGAAAATCTTTCTCCCCGCGTCCATGAGTCCAAGTCGCAATTCTTCCATGACCTCGTCTTCGTCCGAAACCGCCTGTTTTCCCGCGCCCGTATAGGGAATGTGCACGCTCAACAAGTGGATGAAAATCGTAAGTGGGGCGTTTTCCAAGTCTTTGATGCCATAGCGCTTCCACTCTACACTCTGCACGGCTTTCGTGAGGGCGCACCCTCCGGCGTCGAAAAGTAAGGGCGTGCGATTCGCAAAGCGCATGATTTCCATTTTTTTGACTTCCTTTCCTTCTTCGTCGGTTCCTTGCATTCTTCCCGCCTTTCCGCCAAAAGCGACCGCGACTTCGACTTGAAAGGGAAAGCCTCCGTGATAAACGGCGGGTTTTCGTTCGACTACAGATTGGAATTCGGGTTCGACAATGTTTTTCAACGAGGCTTCGATGCGCTTTTCTCCAATGGGTCGAAGCGTGTCCGTGCGCGGAGCGATGAACGACATTTTTTTGAACTGTTTGACGATGGCTTCGCACTGTTCCCACATAAGCTTCTTGGGATCGGTGTTCAAGTCAAAGTCCACGGCTTTGGCGATTTCGTCGACTGCTTTTTCTCCCATTCTGTCAAAGTCGTTTTTGAGGAAAGAAGAAACTTTTTTGGCTTGCGCGTATTTGGCCATGGTCACCAGTTCGTCGACCGAAATGCCTTTCGGGTGCGGTTGTACCGGCTCTGGCCTTTTTGGAATTTCTTTGGAAGAACGGTCGAACGTTGTTTTTGTTCCATCCGGCTCTATGAGAGTGAGTTTGGCGTGCGGGTTGGCGATGGCAGTCCTTCTCAAATATTCCAACGGCCCTTGGTCGCTGCGTTGATACTTGACGTCTTTGAATTTTGCCTTAATCGCAAGTCCTTTGAAGGGTTTTTTGAGCTCTTCCACATTCATGATTTTTGCCGAATTCGTTTTGGGATCGATAGTGAGCTCGCACGAAAAGCCGTTGCCTTTTCCCGTTCCCGTAACCACTTGAATGGGCTTTCCCGTAGTCGTTTGAGAGAGCATCGTTACTCCCGCGGCTCCGATTCCCTGTTGTCCCCTGGACTGGATGAGTCTGTGGAATTTCGTTCCCGCTAAGAGCTGTCCTAACGCTTTTCCGACGGTTTCTTGCGTGAGTCCGGGGCCGTTGTCCCGCGAGTACACTTCGTAATACTCTTCTCCCAGTTCCGAAATTCGAATTTCAATGTCGGGCAAAATGTTCGATTCCTCACAAGCGTCCAAACTATTGGTGCAATATTCATGCACGATCGTTGTAAGCGTTCTGATTTTTCCCGAAAGTCCGAGCATTTGCTTGTTTTTTTTGAAAAACTCGGCCACAGAGTGTTCTTTGAATTCTTTGGCGAGCTCTTCGGCGGTCGCTCCGCCTTTCATTTCTGCTTGTACTTCGTCCGGCATGTTTTGGCTCACTCGAGTATTTCCGAAAATCCTGTTTCCGTAGTTTGTTTTTTCAAGAATCGTTGTACGGCTAGATGGCTGGAACCTTTTAATAACATTTCCACGCACTTTCGCGCTTTTTCCATGTCTTCAGGTCGTCCAATCAACGAAACCGTTTTTCCATACACGCTAATGTACACGCGCAATTCTTCTTCTAACAACTTTCTAGTTTGTCCACTTTTTCCGATGACCCTTCCGCGCAACCGCGCTTGGTCTTTTTCGGTTCCCGCAAACTCTTCAATGTCGATAATGTCCAAGTAATAGTCTTCTTCCAACAATTTGAACGCGTGCTCGGGTGAAAATCCTCTTCCAACGGCTTTGACGATGTTGGTCGCGAGATAAAATTTCAGCGGTTCTTTTTCGGTTCCCGAAATTTGCACGTCGCCGGAGTGCGAGTCCACTTTCAATCTCACTTTTGCCGCGCGTTCCAACTCGTTCTTGGTTTTTCCTTTCGGTCCAATCAGCACTGCAATGCGTTCTTTTGGAATTTTTAAATTTTCGTCCAACACGAAATATCAAGGCACGACACGCTTTAAACCCTATCTTTGACACTTTCTATAAACTGCTTCCTTTTGGCGTTTAAAGGCATTGTATTGGGTTTTAGGTTCGGGCCTTGCGCAGGTCTTCGGTCATTTTTTCCGCCGAAGTTTGAACTCCTTTCTTGCGAAAGTAATTCGAAAGATTTTTCAAGTCCCGGTCGAAGAACTCTTTGGCGTGCGGGTGGGACTGCAATACCGCTTGTCCCAAGTCGATGAATTCGATTGTTCCTTGGCGGAACAGCATGTTGTACTCGCTCAAGTCAGCGTGCACCAATTTGGCGCCAAAAAACAGTTTGGACATGTTTTCAACCACTTGCGCGTACACGTTTTCCCATTCAATTCCTGCTTTCGACGCTTCTCTCAATGTGGGAGACGCGTCTCCGCCTGTGCCAATGAATTCCATGACCAACACATTGTTCAAGAACGCGAACGGCAGCGGCGCGTTGACTCCCGCCTTGCGGCACAATTCCAAGTTTTTGAACTCTTTTTGCGTCCACGCGTTCACCACTTCGTGCTTTTGGCTTCCCACTTTTTCGAACCGCGGATCTCCTTGAATGTACTTCAACATGTCGTGGAATGTGCTGGTATTGGTTTTGTACACTTTGACGGCGCGAAAGTTTCCGCTTTTATCGAACGCGCGAAAAACGTGCGCTTCTTTTCCTGTAGAAATTACAAATTCGAGTTGTTGGAATTGTCCTTTCATGGCGAGTTTGTAAATCGTGTCCATGGTCGGCTTGTCGAACACATATTCAAAAGTGCGTTGCAATGTTTCGTCTTTAAAGGCCTTGTCCATGCTTTCACTTTATTGGTGTTTTTCTTTTTTTGAATCTTTGCCATAAGTTCTCTGTAGGCTTGTTCTTTGAAAAATATTCGTGTGAAATTACTTTGACAAATTTGATGGGTTCGAGTTCAACTTTATTTTCTGAATTTACTTTAATTCTGGAAATTTGATGCAGTTTTTCTTCTTTAAAATATTTGTCCAGTTTAAATTGGTTTTTTTCGATAAGTTTCTCGCGTTGTTTGCGGTTTACTAGCCATTCGGCAAGTCCCCCGTGACCGACCCCGAAATTGACTACAATGGTTGGTTTTCTGTATTTTCCCTCTCTTTCGAAGATGTCCTCTTTTACAAATGGAACCATTTTTCGCTCCAAATTGTCGGCCACGATTGCATTGCGTAGTTTGACGGTAACGGGAAACATTGTCTCAATTATTGGTGACGAAATTTTTCTCAATATCTCTCGTTTTTTGACTTCTCCCGGGAATGCAAGTGGATACGCCAACCCAATAGTAAATATAGGAATAACTCCGCTGCTTGCAACCGTGTAAGTGGACATACCCCCAATAAATTTCAAAAGTTGTTTTTCTTTGAGCGGAGTATCGATGAAATATGCGTCTGCTTTTGGTATAAATTCTTTGTAAGAATTAACATATGATTTTGCAGCAGGTTCTGACGGACTTGTTTCCTCGAATGCAATTGCATCATGTTTCTGGTGAAATCCACTTTT
>CAZHUN010000058.1:0-3810 GCA_964535725.1 uncultured archaeon | reverse complement strand
TTTCGCGAAGCGTTTTTTTCGTCAACCTTTTCTCAAAAGGTTGTTCGCGAACCTCCCGTTTCGCGTGCTCGCGAAAGGGCGCATTTTCGTGATGCGAAAATCGCGTTTGCTAAAAGGTTCTAGGCCTCGTCCGCGTGCCATTTTCAATGGCACTGGATCGCAAATCGATTTTCCGCAATTTGGAAAAAATCTCTTCGGCTCTCTTTTCCAACCCAGCCTTTTGCGCCTCTTCTTGGACGATTTCAACGCGCGCTTGCGTTGCTGGGTGTTTGGGGCCCAACGCGTCGCAGTGTTCGGGGCCCACAGAAATATCGTGGGTTCCGATTTTTCGCGCGCAATCAATTATTTCCTGCTTGTCCCAGCACAACAAGGGGCGGAGCACGGGAATTTTCACACAAGAATCGATGACGGAAAGGTTTTGCAGTGTTTGCGAAGAAACTTGCGCGAGGTTTTCTCCCGTCAAAATAAAGTCGGCGTTTTCCTGTTGTGCGAGCCGCTCGGCGAGGCTGTAGAACAAGCGTTTCAAGTGCACGAAATAGTTTTTTCCGCCTACTGATGCAAGTTCAGCCAACGCTTTTCCGCAATCCGCCATATACAATTTTTCGATGCCCAGTTTTTGGCACAATTTCAAACATTTTTGTTCGGGTTCGGGCTCGGTGTACGGATAGTTGGTACAGTGCAAGGCAATGATTTCAATATCGTATTTTTGGGCGAGAGAGACCGCGACTGGACTGTCAAAGCCTCCAGAAAGCAATGCAATGCACTTCATGCACGGAATTGCACCGATAATTGTTTTAAAGACTTGGAAAGGATAGAGTTATAGAAGGTGGAAAGTTTGGGAGAATTTGTGGAAGTGGGGGCCGAAGGAAGCATTCCCGAAAACACGGGCATCGTCGCCAACGTGAAAGACAAGATGATTGCCGTATTTTTTGCGGAAGGAAAGTATTTTGCCACGCAAAACAATTGCGTGCACAAGGGCGGATTTTTGGGCGAAGGGATGATAGAGAATGGCGCTGTTATTTGTCCCTTGCACGGTTGGCAGTATGAGTTGAATACCGGAAACTGCATCAACATGCCCAACGTGCAAATACAAGTTTTTCCGACAAAAGTGGAAGGCGGAAAAGTATGGGTGGAAGTGTGAGCTTTTCGAAGGGACACCAGATGGACGCGGACTGCGTTACGGCTGGGAACATCGCCGCCAAGGGTGGAAAAGGTTCCGAAAAAGAGCTGGAAGTCAGCGACCGCGCTTTTGAACAGGTCAAAAAATTCCAGGAAAGGCAGGGAAAACAGGGAAAAGCGTTCCGTTTGGGAATCGCTGCGGGAGGGTGTTCGGATTACACGTACACTATGCAGTTCGACGACGTTCATCCCGAAGATTTGGTCGTGGAACGCGATGGCGTGAAAGTAATTGTCGACCAAAAAAGCTTGGAAGCGTTGCGCCATTCCACGCTCGACTTTGTCTCTTCTTTGCAGCAAACCGGTTTTGTCGTGCATAACCCAAATTTGAAACACAGTTGCGAGTGCGGCAAAAGCTTTAGCTGAACATGATGCGCGGAAGTATCATCGAGCAACAGCGAAGATGATACGCGGATTCGGCCTACGCAATGGCCGTGCGAGTGCGGAAAAAGTTTCAGGTGAAAGAAACGGAAAAGAAACTCGCAGTCAAGTTTTGTCCAAAATGCGGGAGTACGGACGTGTTGGCGATTGCACGAATACCATGGATGGCTGGTTCTGCACTTGGAAACGAGTGTCGGAAATGCGGCTTTATTACGTTTAACCAGTTTCCAGAAGGAACAAAAGGATTGGTAAAAAAATTTCAGAAACAGTTGAAAGTTAAAAAGAGCTCGAAAGCGAAAAAGAGAGTGTGAATCGGGCGCCTTGGGCACAATCTACTGGTTTTATATCGTTTTCCGTTCGTGAAATAGACAGTTCTTGCAGTTTGCCAAATATCGTTGGCGATTCCATCATACATCCCGGGTGAAGGAAAAAGTGCGCGGTTGCTAGCAGTTGAGTAAAATCAATTTTTGCTAGCCCGCGCTGTGTAAGAACGTCCATCTCTCCATTGGTGAAAGTTTTGACTTTGAAAAACCTGCAATCTCATTATTTGGTGCCAGTGCACGAAATCGTGCCGGCCGAAAAATTGCAGGACGTATTGCAACAGTTTGGAACGACCGTGGAAAAATTTCCCCAAATTTCGCGCATAGACCCTATCGTCGAAGAGATTGGCGCCAAGCGCGGAGACTTGTTGAGGATCACACGCCAGTCGAAAACTGCTGGAACGACGATTTACTACAGGGTGGTGGTGTAATGGAGACTTGGCCCATCATCAAAAGTTACTTTGAGCAACATCACTTTGCCAGAATGGAAACAAATTCGTTCAACCAGTTTTTGGACATGAAATTGTCGGAAATCGTCAAAGAATCGCAAAGCATTTCTCCAAAAATCGAAGAAGTCAAAATCGAATTGACAAATATTGAAGTGGGCCGGCCCAAAATCACGGAAGCGGATGGTTCTCCAAGAGTCATCTTTCCGATGGAAGCGAGACTCAGAAACCGAACCTACTCTGCGCCCATTCACTTGACCATGCGCATGTTGCGAAGGGACGTGGAACAAGACGTGAAAAAAACCTACGTCGGCGAAATGCCCATCATGTTGAAATCCAACCGCTGCTGGCTGGATGGAAAAAACGGCGAAGAGTTGGTTGAATTGGGCGAAGACCCGAACGATTTTGGCGGATACTTTATCGTCAACGGTTCGGAAAAAGTTCTCATCACCCAAGAAGTGCTGGCTTCGGACAGAGTATTGTTGACCGAACAAGCGGGAAACAAAATCAGTTCTGAAGTCATTTCCACAAAAGGCGCGTTCAAAGGCCGCGTCAAAATCCAGCGCTCGCCGGACGGAATGTTGAGCGTTACCTTTCCCGCTTCTCCACGCAGACTGAGACTTGTCACTTTGTTGATGGCATTGGGACTCAAAAATGAACAAGAGATTTTGGACGCGTTTCCAAACGAACTCGAAGTGCAAAACGACGTACTGATTAATTTGGAAAACCTGGGCATCAAAGACCAGACCGAAGCATTGGATAGGATTGGAAAATACATTGCGCCTGGACAAGTCATCGATTATCGGCTGCGCCGTGCGCAAGAAGTCGTTGACGCTTTCTTGCTCCCGCACATTGGACAGAATGCGGAAAGCAGGCTTGCAAAAGCGTACTATTTGACGATGATGGCGTCGAAGGCCATCGAACGTTCGCACGGATTGCGCAAGGCGAACGACAAAGACCATTATTCGAACAAGCGATTGGAATTGTCAGGAAAATTGATGGAACACTTGTTCCGATACGCGTTCAAATATTTTGTCAAAGACTTGAAATTCCAAATCGACCGCACCATCACGAGAAGGAGAAAACTAAATATTTCGACTGTCGTGCGCCCGGGAGCGATTACGGAACGAATTCGCTTTGCCATGGCAACGGGGAATTGGATTGGACGCGCGTCGGGAGTTTCCAAATTCATGGATCGCGTCAATTACATAGCGCCGTTGACTGACTTGCGCAAAGTGAAATCTCCCTTGGACAAGAACAGGGAATTGTACGAGGCGCGCGACGTGCACGGAACGCACTTTGGGAGATTGTGCCCGATCGAAACCCCGGATGGGCCGCAGTGCGGTCTCGTCAAAAATTTGGCGTTGTTGGCGGAAGTGACTACGGAAAACAGCGAGGAACCTGTTGAACGGTTGTTGAAGGAAATGGGAGTCAAGCTCAAGTAGGTGAAAAAATGGCGGTTGGGGACAAAGTAAAAGTGTACATCA
>CAZHUN010000057.1:0-9374 GCA_964535725.1 uncultured archaeon | reverse complement strand
AACTAATATCTTTTGGCGGTGGAATCTCTTGTATTTGGGAAACATCTTGTATAAAAGCGAGATTCTGAACATACCCAAAAATAACAATAAGCAAAAATATGGCCAACAAAAACACTTTAGCCTTTGTTGGCCTGAAAAAATCAAGCATTTTTTTCATTAGACTCCCCTATTGTTTATTTTTACATTTATTTAACAAGTAAGGTGCCAGATTCCACTCTCAAAAGGCCACCAACCCCTATTATATGCATACCAATTAAATGTCGGGTCTGGTTCCGGCCCTTCAACATGCCAATCTCCATTTCCACTGGAATTCGGTGCTGCAACCTCATATCTATATCCATAAGGAATGCTTCTTGTATAACTGTTTGGGTAATCTGATTGTTTTGCAATATATCCTTTTGGCTTTATTGCACTTTCACCAGCTGCCTTACTTGAAAAGGATTTTGTATGCGCCCAACCAAGCAGTGGATCATTGCTTGTACCTCCCCACAAGCAAGCAATTGCGCCCTGCACTCTACAGCTTGAGGTTGAACCCCCCGCATCATGCCAAATGACAGTAGCAGAACTTAACCCCAAATCAGAGTATGTTGGAATTCCAACATTATTAGTTCCCCAATAAGTACAATTGTAACTATTGTTGTACCCGGTTATTATGCCTTTTAATTCTTTTGAATTCTTTGCTTTCTCAAGTTTTTTAAATTCACTCACCAATAGAGCCAATTTTTCTTTCGTAGGCTTGGCGCAAAATTCCCTTGCCCTCTTAATGTCATCTGCCGACAACTTCAGGGCGTTCATCTGTTTGTCAGTCATCTTACAATGAGTACTCTCGATTTCATTGACAATCTCGTTGACTTTATATTCTTTGATAATGGCATTTGTTTCTGCTGCTTCTTCTTTTTCGGATGCTGATTGCTGTGCCCAAGCATTAGCCACTAGGAACAAGCCAAGTATGGCTACCAATAAAACTCCTGCAGCAAAAGCAAAACCTTTCTTTGATTTTATCCCCCCATAAAATAACAATTCTCTTGATTAATTACTTTACAAAGGCAGGTTTAATAAACTTCATACAAATTCGACAAGAAACGAACAACAGTTTGAAGACAATTCTTCTTTATAAAGAGAAATATCCTCTATGTAAAGAGCTTCTTGCTTTGTTCAGCGCCGGTTGGTTTTCGTTCTTGAACGCCGGAGCAACAATCAAAGTTTTGGAAGCTCTTGGATAAGCCATCGAAAGGGTATTGAATGCTCGAAAACTGCCGCACATTGGAAGAATTGTGGCGCGAGATGAAGCGCGAACATGACGCGCAATTTCCAGAACATTCGTTGCACCCCATCCAGGGAAACGGAAAAACGTTTTGCCCCAAATTCATGCTCGTATTCATCAACCCAACGGCGCGCAATGCAAGCACGGAAAAGTCCTGGAAAGGGCTCCTGTATCCCTTTGTGGGAACAAAGCCGGCGTGGCGATTCTTGTACTGGACTGGTTTTTTCGACAAAACCGTGTTGGACGAAATCGAGGCCAGAAAGGAATGGAGTCTGGAATTTGCAAAACAGTGCTGGAACACATCCGCGCGAAGGGCCTGTATATTACGAATTTGGTGAAGAGGACAGGAAAGGACGCCATATTACCAGACGCCCAAAAGGCCAGAATGTATGTGCCTTTATTGCAGCGCGAAATCGAACCGTGCAGCCTGAATATATTGTCACTTTGGGCGCGATGCCGTTCGAATGGTTGACGAACGAAAAAATCAAATTAGGCGGTATTTTGAGCAGGCCATGAAATCTGGAAAACCGAAAATCATCGAAACGAAAATCGGTTTGTTCGACGCCAAAATTATACCCTGTTATTTCCCGATAGGGCGGGGCGAACCGAAAAAAGCCGTACAGTGGATGAAATTCATCCACACACTTCCACAATCGACGTCAGATTGAACGAACGAGTTTTTTCCGTCGATTGTCCTCCAAAACCGTTATGTAATTCGCCCGCTTTTCGGGACAAGCCGGCAAAACAAACAAAAACGGTTTAATCGAAAATTGAGTGGACAACACCACCCATAATACATAACTGCTTTTTGGGGAGAAAAAAAATCGACGAAAAAGTTTTCAAAAAACAGCCATCAACATAAGAAAAGAAGGAAAAGTTGAGCGTCAATTGACGAAAAAAAGGAGAAAACAACTTCTTTTGGTCAAAAAAGGTCAAAAAACCGTTAGATTTATATAGGAGTTGGGTTGTAAAGCTTGCGTTGCAAAACATAGAGGTTTTCTCCAATGACCAAAGCAAAACATTCGAAGGATAGGCTCAATCCAATGGTAGGCTTGGTGAAAAGCTTAGAGAAGGGAGTATTGGTTCAAGACTCGCAGCTTGCCTTTTCCAAGAAAGCGGGAAGACTTCAATTGTAACATTTCACAAAACACCCCATTCAATCGAAAAACACGAGCGCAGTCCTTCGGGACTGCGTTCCTTTTTTTACCTTTTTCTCTCCAAAATAGTCCATGCACGTGATGGTAACCGGAACTCCGGGAACGGGAAAGACTACAGTATCCAAACTCCTATGCCGGCAATTGAAGGCCATGTACGTGAACGAACGCACCTTCATCCAATGCCATCGATTGGGGAGAAAAAACGGCACAGAATGGGAAGTAGACCCTTCTGTGTTGGCCAAGGCGTTGAAAAAATACCTGAAAATCCACTCCAACGCCGTGTTGGACGGACACTTGTTGTGCGAAACTCCGCTGAAAGTAGATGCGGTTTTTGTATTGTCGCTTGTTCCTTCCGTCCTCGAAAAAAGATTGCGCAAACGAAAATATAGCGAAGTGAAAATCCTCGACAATGTGTGGGCGGAAAAACAACATTATTGCTTTCACAAGGCCGTAAAAACCTTCGGAAAAGAGAAGGTTTTTTGCATTGAAAATAGTCAATCCTTAAAAGCAGTGGCCGCGCTAATAGTAAAACGATTGCATCGAATGGGGTTTGGTTCATGAAAAAGTTCGCGCTCGTGTTAGCATTCTTTCTCGCTTCGCTCGCACAAGGAGCGGTATTGGCAGAACAGTCTTTTCAACAGCTTAATGTGCCAATTTTTTCGGCAGAAGGTCCAGGAACACCATCGTGCCAAGACTATTCTTTCGCTGCCAATCCCAATCAAGACGCGAATATTTTCGCCATCTTGAGCCTGCACGCGGTTTTTTCTCCCACTTCGGGAGGAAAAGCAACAATCAGCGTGCAATGGAATGAATTTTCGACCAGTCTCGCAACCGAAGACTTTTACAACGGAGCGTGGGCGCGGATTACCATACCAAAAGAAAATTTGAAAGCAATGAACGACGTGAAAATCTGCGCCACGCCGTCCAACAGCGTTTCCAAAATCCAAATTTTGACAGATTCCAAACTCGGAACCTATTATTCTCCGCAGTTTGTGTTTTCCAAGCGAGCGGAAAACCCGGCTCCATTGGTTGGAAAAGAAGTAAAAGTGGTTTTGGAAGCGAAAAATGTGGGAAGCGAAAAGGCGAAGACGGAAATCCGCTATCGCAGCACGGAATTGGGAATCGTGCAAATTTCGCGCGGAGACGCGGAATTTTCCGGAACCATCGAACCCGGGCAAACTGTGAGACTTGAATATTTTGTCATTCCCAAATTTGCCGTGCAAATGACTCTACCTCCAGCAAGACTGTTTTTTGAAAACGTGTTCGGAGAAACCATTGTGCAAAAATCTTCCTTGGCAGACTTGAACGTGCAAAAGCCTTCGTTTCCCATCCAAGCGTTGATACAAACCGACAAACCCGTCTACCAAGCCGGAGAAATAATCCATGTTACGGTCGTGGCGTCGAACCAAGAATCGGAAGACTATGACAACGTGCAATTTGTTCTTACATACACCAATGGTTTGTCCAATCCTGGCGACGAAAAATTCTCTCTTCCATTTTCCGCACAAGAGTCCAAGAGCGCGAGCGGGGATTTGAAGGCAGTGTTGGCCGGCGAACAAGCCATTGGATGCCAAATTTCAATTCCGGAAGAAGATGCAGTTGGAAACTGTGATTCGAAGAGCGTGAAAGTGGAAATCGCACCCGACTTAAATTATTTATACGTTGGACTGATTTTGCTCGTCATCGGCGGAATCGTATACGTGTTTATCCACTTTGCCAAGCCCGCGCAATAACGCCAAAAGTATTTATTCGCGAAACGAGTAGAAAGAATATGCCAGAGTGTGTTTTTTGCAAAATCGTGGCCGGACAGCTTCCCGCGTACAAGATTTGGGAAGACGAGAGGCACCTCGCCATTTTGGACATTTTTCCCAACACGCGCGGCATGACGCTGGTATTGACGAAAAAGCATTATCCATCCTACGCATTCGACATGCCGCAGAAAGAGTACGGGGACTTTTTCAACGCCGCGCAAAAAGTGGCAAAAATTTTGGAAAAAAAACTGCCTGTGCGCCGTGTCGCGATGGTCATGGAAGGAATGGGAGTGGACCACGCCCATTTGAAATTATACCCCATGCACGGGTTGGAAAGAAAGTTCAAGGAAAATTTTGCTTCTGAAAAAACGTTTTTTGAAAAATACGAGGGGTATTTGAGCACGCAACTCGGACCGGAAGCGGACAAGACTGTTTTGAACGAATTGAAAGAACAGTTGAAGGAATAGCATGCCAAAAGCGAAATTGCGCTGCATCAACCGCGCGCGCTATTCCACATTCGATTTCATGGAAAAAATCTATTCTTGTCCCAAGTGCGGAGACTTGTTGGACGTGGTCTACGATTTTGAAAACGTGAACTCGGACGGTGGAAAAAAACCTTCGACGCCCGGCGGAGTTCGACCCACAAACTGGACGTTAGCGGAGTGTGGAGGTTCAGAGAAATGCTGGACTTTGTCAATGACGCTTCCAACATCGTTTCCTTGCCCGAAGGAAACACCCCAAGTTCGAAGCGCACCCGCGGGCTTAAAGCCATTGACATTCCCAAAAAAAGGAGAACTTGGCGCCACACGCCAAGGCAGCATGCTTGGCCTAAAGGCCGAAGTATCCAACCAACCATGCTTAGCAATAATCAGTTTCTTTGAGAAAGAATTTATTCCAAGTCTTTTTCGAAGGCTTCCAATGCTTTTTTCTTTTCCGCTTCTTTCACGGCATCTTTTTTTCTGCCCCAACGAAAGTACGCTGCCAACGCAATCAATCCCAACAAGGGCGCGAGAGTGAGCGGAAGGCCTTGGCCGAAGAGTCCAGTCAAATTCTGGCTGTTTGTTCCAGAAGCGGCCAGTTCTACCAAACGCGCGTAGCGGATGGCGTTCAAGAAATCGCCTTTTTCGAAAGCGGATTCGGCTTTGTCCGCCAATTGCAGCAAGCGAGGATCCGGGTTTGAGGTTGCACGGATTTTGGATTGCGCGCTTTCGACCGCGGTTTGGGCATCGCTTCGAATCTGTTCGAAGTCGGATTTTAGGAGAGAATCAATCGACTGCGCTTCTTCGAACGCTTGAGAGAAAAGGTCGGAAGCCGAATTCCAGTGCTGTTGGGCAGCGCTAAAATCTCCTGACTTGAAAGAAGCGATGAAAGACTGGACTTCTTTCGACATGCCTTGCTTGTACAATGCTTTCAGTCGTTGTTCCAACTCTTTCAGCTTTTCTTTGCTGCTTGGAAGCAAATAGTCTACTTCTTCCAATTGTTTGGCTGTTGTGCCGACCAACAAATTCCGCAAGGCATTCAGTCGAGGGTTGTTTTGCGCGAGTTGGGAAAAAGTTTGAACTTGTTCGAAAGCCTGTTGGAGTTCTTCTCCCATCGAGCGTTCGGAAAGGGAAAGACTCTCATTCCAGTCTTGCAAGGCAGTCCATGCGCTGTTCCAGTCTTGAAACGTGATGGCGTGTTGGAACTTAGAGCCGAATGCAGTTCGCTGGTTGGAAGAAAGCATTGCGCTTTTTTGCTCGAAAGTTTCTTTCTGAGATTGCAACCAATTTTGCAACCCATTCCATTTTCCCAGCGCCTGTTCGGAAGAAGAAAGAAAGTCCAACGCGGCAACGATGTCAGAATCCTTGGATTCAAGCGCGCTAGAGAGCGAGAGTCGGGAACTGTCAAACAATTGCCTCCACTCCCTTGCATCAATGGGACGGGCGGCAAACCAATCCAGGGCTTCGCGCAACGAATCCAACTTTTTTTGCACTGCACCCGCGCGGAAATCGAAATCCTCTTCTTGGCCTTTCAATTGCGCCGCGCGCACTTGCAAGGATTGTATGGAGCTCCACACGTCCAGCAATTCGTTTTGGTGTTCGGAAGAAAATTCTCCCGACAGCCACGCGTGTGCGGATTGGAACTCGCGCGCTTCGACTCCGACAAGGTTGGACAATTCTGTCAACGAGGAGAGCGAGCGCTGGCTCTGCTCCCACAACGAGCGCCAGAATAATTCTCCATCTTCGCCTTGTGCACGGACGAAAAGGGTTCGAGAAGAAAAGGGCGCGAAGTCAGAGAGCGAGAACGAAAAGACTGAATTTGGCAAGGCCTTGGCGGGAATCGGGTTTCCAGTTTCGTCCGACAATTGGACGCGGTCCAAGGAACCGGTTTCGGGAAAAGGAAGCGAAATAGGAGTACGTGAAAGGTCGAAGACAGAGTCGTTCGAGAGTTGCAAAGAAGCGGAGAAAGAAAAACTGTTCTGGTCTGTAGAAACAGAACCGTCTTTCCAAACAACCGTCAAGGGAGAGTCTTGCTTCCATTGCGCTTCGGCGCGCGTCTTTTCCAACGGCCACTCGAGCTCCAAGATGTTGCCCAAGCGCGAGAAGGGAATGTCGGCCGAGGCTTCTCGCGCACCATCGGGAAGGGAGAGTTGCACGGAAATTTTTCCGTTCGAAAAAGAGGAAGGAACTGACAAGTGAAATGTTTTCGAAACCCACACCTTTTCCAAGTCGACATAAGCGGGTTTGGTGGAAAAGGTTTCCGCGCGGAGAGACGAAGTGCGAATTTTCCAGAACGAATCTCCTCGTAGAATGCGAGAAAACAGCACAAACTTGTTTTCCTTTTCGGCCACAAGAACTCCGACACCGCTTTCTAGCACAGCATCGGGAAAGGCCTGAAAGCGGAACAATCCGTTCCAATCCGTCAAAGAAGGATTTTGCACGCGCGCTTCCAACAACGTCGAAGAATTGGAATCGACTATCAGCGATTCTCCCAACAAACGCCATTGCACGTTGCGGGAGATCCAGAGATTCGCAGCATCTTCGAAAAAGGGCTGCAAGCGCGCCTCCAATTCAGACAATTTTTCCACGACTTGCGGGCCTTTCAAGAAAAGGATTTCCCAATCCCATCCGGAAAGCGCGTGCAGGGAAAGGCCTTGCCAGGATTTCTTTGCAGAAGCCACGCCGTCGGGAACCGTCAATCCAGTAGACTCGAAAAAAGAGAACGTGTCAAACTTTTGCGAGAGTGCGGTATCCACACGTTGGAGGGCGAGAAACTCGGAAGTGGATTGCACAAATTCTTGGACGTTTCTTTGCAACTCAAAACACGCAAACACGATTTCGCTTCCGGAATGCGTGCGCGAAAATTCTTGGAAGGCCAAAAATTGCGGCTTGAGCGGATACAAGGGCCAGTCGCTGTCGAAGGCTTTTTGGACAAAAGATGCGCACGTGTACAAGGAGCTCGAAGAGTTGATGTCCGAAACTGCGAGAGTCTGTTCGGCCTGCGTCCAGTGCTCGAAAGATTCCAAGGCAAGCACGCAATCGCGGAGAGTGCGGGAATTTTTCGCAACTGAAATCTTTCCTTTTACGGCAGAAAAATTTTCAACTTCAATTGGAGAAAGAGATTCGGCCACAACTTCTTTCAATTCCCTTTCCGCCCCTTGCATTCTTCCCAAACACGCGTCTTCCAATTGCGAAAGGGACTCTTCCTCCCACACGCGCAATTCTTCTCCAAAGGACTGGCTCTCGCCTTCGAGTTGTTTCCACTGTTGCAAGGACTCGCCGAAAGAAATCGAACGCGAAGATTCTTGGCTTGAAACTTGAAAGGACTTCCATTTCAATGCTTGCAAACGATTCACCCAATCCTGCAATACATTTCCGTCTCCGCCTCTTCCGATAGCAATGCCTTGGATTTGGTCGGCCGAGAGCAAAGAAACGGAAGAGGACGAAAGCGCACCGATCGAATCCGCCAATCCGGAAATCCGAAGTTCAATGTCTTGAATGTTTTCTCCCGTTACAGACTTGGCATCTTGCAAGCGCAAGAACGCAGAACTTCGATTGCGCGCGTCTTCGGAAAACATTCTCGAAACTTCTGCCGCGCTGCTGCCTTGGACGCCGACGCTTTGCTCTATCGCGAGAAACACTTGAAAAGGTTCGGCGTTTCCGAGAGAAGAAATCGAGTCTTGCAATTTCCGGAAATCTGTCAAAAACGCGAGAGATTGCGCGACAATGGGAGACCATTGCGGGGTTAGAATCGTGCGCGCGATGGTTTCCGAAATCTTCGTGCCCCCGTACTTTTGCAGCAAATCCACGGAAGACACTTCCGAAACGCGCGCTCCCGAAAGACCCAGAGCTTTCGCGAAAGAATCCAGCTTTTGCGTGCTTTCAAAAACGTTCTTTCCCAATTCCATAGAAGGTCGGATGGTTCCGGAAAAATCGTTCAACACTGAAGCGATTTCGATGCGCGTTTGAAACAAGGGCTCTTCCGGAATGGAAGAAACTCCGTCCGTTTCCAGCGCTTGCTCTTCCAACGCGAGCAATTCCACCAAGTCTGCGTTGGCCGAATCGATTTCCTGAATGCTCCCTCCCAGCCAGAAACGCAACGCGTTCACGTGCTCGGGCAAAGCTTCCGCATTCCGGCCCGCGCACAATCCTCCAACAATCACTGCTTCTTTCTTGGCCTTGTTCGTGTAATACCACGAAGCGCCGATGTGATTTGCATACGAGGACAATTTTTGCTGAACCGGAAGGGAAAGAGTTTGTTTCTCAAAGAAAAAGAGTGTTGAGTTGGCTTTTTGCACGCATTCGTCTTGGGAGGCGCAGTCTGGAATGTCAATCGAGGAAGCGTTGGACAGTTTTTCGCATGAGAGCCATTGTTCGGTGGAGAGGGGAAGCGCGCAGCCTGCCACAAAAAGCAATACCAACATTCCTGAAACAAGCCAACGCATACCGAGGCGGAACAGAGAAGGATAAAAGGCTCGCGTGATTTTAGGCAATCGTCGAAATCGTTATTTCAAGTCTCTCGGATAGGCGACGTCGAACAGCCATAGCGTGTTCGCGCGTTGTTGGTAGAACGTGTTCCACGCGGGGTTCCAGGGACTATCCTTCAGGTGTGAAAAAAAGTTCATATGCGCTTTTAATGATTTTGGGTTTTTCTATCCTTCAAGAGGTGGTGGAATGGACTCGATTGTGCATTTTGAAATTCCGTTCGAAGACAAGGAAAAGA
>CAZHUN010000056.1:0-3228 GCA_964535725.1 uncultured archaeon | reverse complement strand
GAAAGACGGGAAGCAAAGGTTGGGGATACAATTGGAGCGAAGACATCGCTTCTAAACTCATGCCGGCCGCGCACGGAACCGCACATTCGGCGCGTACTTTAGTAGAAGGGCCTAACATTCCGGGAAAGTATTTCGCGATTGCGCGCTGCTTCCGCCCCGATGTGTTGGACGCCACTCACTTGATCGAGTTCAACCAGATGGAAGGCATCATTCTCGGAAAAGAGCTCAACTTCCGCCATCTACTGGGAATGTTGAAAGAGTTCGCGATAGAGATTGCCGGCGCGGAGAAAGTAAAATTTGCGCCGAGCTATTTCCCTTTCACCGAACCCAGCGTCGAAATGTACATCAAACATTCGGATTTGGGATGGATTGAAATCGGCGGCGCTGGCATTTTCCGGCCAGAACTCATGTGGGGCGCGAATGTTGACGCGACTTGCCTGGCGTGGGGTTTGGGAGTGGATAGATTAGCCATGTATAAGCTCGGCATCAACGACATCCGCTACCTCTTTTCCGACGACTTGAAATGGCTGCGCAATGCGCCGATGGTGAAACCGTAATGCCGAACATCGACTGCAGCAAAAAAGATTTGGAAGCCCTTGTCGGGAAAAAATTTTCGCCAGAGCAATTGGAAGCGGCGCTTCAGAGTGCAAAGGGCGAAATTGGCGCGCAGAACGGAGACGCGCTCACCATCGAAATTGGAGACGCGAACCGTCCGGACTTGTGGAGCGCGGAAGGAATCGCGAGAGTGTTGAGAAGCGCATGCGGAAAGGAAAAAGGCGCGGTCAAAATCCAAACCAAAAAATCGAATTGGAAACTCATCATTGACGAAAGCGTGCAAGAAGTTCGCCCAGTCATGGTCGCGGCCATCGCGCGCAACGTGAAAGTGAATGAAAACTTCCTCGTCCAAATGATCCAGTTGCAGGAAAAAGTGGGAATGTCGTTCGGACGCCGGAGAAAAGAAACCGGAATCGGACTGTACGACTTGGACAAAATAACCCCTCCTGTCCATTACAAGGCGTTTTCGCCGCGCAGCATCAAGTTCGTTCCGCTCGAATTCGACAATGAAATGGACTTGGACGAGATTCTGGAACTGCATCCGAAAGGAATCGAGTTCGGCCACCTCATCAAAGGGCACAAAAAGTATCCGATCGTCATCGACTCGAAAAACATCGTCTGCAGCATGCCGCCCATCATCAATTCCAATTATACGGGAAAAGTAACGCCCGAAACGAAAAACTTGTTCATCGAAGTGACGGGATTTTCGCGCGAAATTTGCGAAATCGCGCTCAACGTCATGTGCGCCGCGTTGGCGGAACGGGGGGCGAAAATCGAGCAAGTCCAGATTCAGCCTCCAAAAGGAAAATCCTACTGGACGCCCGAGTTTTCGTTGCAACAAATTTCCGTACCGCTCGAATACATCCGAAAGATTTCCGGAATGGAATTGAAGAATGCGGAAATTTTGAAACTACTCGAACGCGTCCAGTATGACGCGAAAATCAACGGAAAAAACGTCGAAATCGAGTATGCTCCTTTGCGCAACGACATTTTGCATCCGATTGACGTCGTGGAAGACTTGTTGATTGCATACGGTTACAACAAAATCGAGACCGAAAAAATATCGCTTCCGACGCAAGGCAGAGAGCAGAAAAAACAACCTTACTTGAAGCTCGTGCGCGAGGCGTGCGTCGGATTGGGATTGCAGGAAATAATGACTTTCGTATTGACTTCGAAAGACAAGCAGAATTCGAAAATGCGGCAAAACAATGAACTGGTTGAACTGGAAAATCCGGTTTCGGAAAACTATGCCGTCATGCGCGCTTCCCTCGCGCCCGAACTGCTGGAGTTCTTGTTCAAAAACAAGGACGCCGAGATTCCCATCAACTTGTTCGAAGTGGGAAAAACAATCGAATTCAAGGCCGGAACAGAGACCGGAACAGCCGAGAAAGACAAATTGTGCATCGCCTTGTGTGACTCTTCGCTCAATGTGAACGCGGGAAAAAGCATTTTACAGTCCCTCGAAAAGGCGTTTGGAGAAAAGTGGACTTTGAAAGAGTCCGTGCACGCTTCGTACATCGAAGGAAGGTTTGCACTGGTACAGAGAAACGGAAAAACCTTCGGAGTGTTGGGAGAAGTGCACCCGCAAATCTTGGAAAACTTCGGATTGAAAAATCCGGTCGTCGTGCTCGAGCTGGAAATTTAGAACAGTTTTGTCTGCGTGCCCAACTCGGATTCGGGCGGAATTGCGTTTTCTTCGGTTTCGGATTGTTCCAGCGGGTTTTTGTACTCCACGACAGAATGCATGTTTTCTTTCAACAGCGCCTGCTTCAATACTTTCGCCTTTTCCAGAATGAGTTTGACTTTCTTGCTTTCTGGCTTGGTTTCCAACAAAAAAGACAAATCGTCTTCGTTCCAGTCGAACGCCGCGCAAAAGTGCACGGCATTTTCCTCTTTTTCGAGCATGGTCTTCCAATAGGGAAAGTCTTTCACGATTTCGCGCTTAGAAGAGTGGATTTTCGACTGCATTTTTTCCGCAATCGAATCCTTTTGGCCGCGCAACGAAGAAGAAGCGCTCAACTGCGATAGAAGTTGGGGAAACTGCAATTGCAAAAAACCGTGCGCGTCTCCCGAAAGCGCGACCCCTGCCGTGGACAAGTCCCCTGCGTATTTCAAAAAACCATAATGCTGGCGCTTGAAAATTCGGCCTTGAAAGATGTCGGCCTTGGAAAGGCGTTCGAACGCCGCTGCTTGTTGGAGGGGATCCCGAAACGCGCGGGGAATGTTTTCTTCAATCCAACGCATCAACAAATCGTCGGAAACTTCCGACGAAAAGCGCGCATTGCGCGCTTCTTCCACAGTGCGGGCTTTGAAAATCGTATTTAGCACTTCAAAAACCCTTTCTTTCCGCTCGCGAGCGCCCATCTCTTGCACGTCCTGCAACGTGATTTTTTTGGAGTGTTCCACAATCGTCTGCAAGTCCAACAAGGCGGAGCGAATGTCGCCGGAAGCGTTTTTGGCCAACGCAGTTAAACTTTCCATGTCGAAATCTACTTCTTCTTTTTCGCAAATTTCTCTCAAAAACTTCGCAATCGAAGGATAACTCGGCCTGCGAAATTCCATTTTTTGGCAAAATCCGCGAATGGAAGAAAGTTTTTTGTCCCCATAAACATCGTTGGCCGTCAAAATGACGGGATTCTTGGCCTGCTTCAACACATCCAATACTGCCGCCGC
>CAZHUN010000055.1:0-4374 GCA_964535725.1 uncultured archaeon | reverse complement strand
AAGGAACGATCAACGAGAGCACGGAAGCCGAATCCTTGGAATGGAAAAACGTGCAGGATGAAAAAGACATTCCATACGAAATCCACCAAATCGTGTGGAAAAATTTCATCCTGCCCAAAATCGAAAAGCCTATTTGACGAGTTTTAATCCGTCCTCAGTGAGCAAGAGCTTGTGCACTTTGTCGGAAGTTCGCGTGCCGCGCATTTTCAAAATTCCAAGCTTGCGGACGAAACGGTCTCCTTCCATTCGGTTTTGCAACAACACAACACCGTCGGCCAAGTATTCTTCCAACCCAAACAACGAACGGTCGCCGTGAAACGAAGAAAATTCGTTCGTAATTAGAGTAGTTACTCCTTTGCTCTTCAGCATTTGGCTCAAAAAAGTGAGCTTTTTGCGCGCCATCAACTCGTCGGAAAAGAACAAGCGAAACATGACTCCCGGATCGATAACCACGCGCTTGGCGCGAATGTCGAGCACCGCGTCTTCCAACGCGAACGCAATCCTGTCAAAGTCGTGCAAGTCCGAAGACAAGAAGACGATCTTTTTCTGGTCCATCAATTTCTTGAAATCCCAGCCAAACTGGTGCGAATAGTTCAACAACTGTCTCACTTCGCCTTCCAAACAAACATACACGCCCGGCTCTTGGTGGAGTTTGGCGCCATTGTACAAAAACTGCAAGCACGCGGTCGTTTTTCCCGCGCCGGGTTCGCCCGAAAACACGACCATGTTTCCCTTGTAAATCCCGCCAAAAAATACCTCGTCCAATCCAGGAATGCCGCTCTTGACGCGTTCGGGCTCTTCGAAGACAAACTCTGACTCGACCGACTTTTTCCGACGAAACAAGGTGTGTCGTCCCGTCAAATGCTTTTCGGCCATGCCCTGCGAGTGAAAATGGTCCAAGATCGAAATTACGCGGTCGTGGGACATTTGAGAATGGTAGACGACTTCGGGAACCGTCGACCATTCGCCGTTCAACAATTTGAACACGTTATCGTACTCGTGCGCGAGCTTGAGCTTGGCGTTGGCTTCCGCCAAACGCGAATTCCAATCGTCTTTTCGAGTTTCGCCCTGAATCTCCATCACCAGAAGCCAATAGAAAAAGCTTTTTAAAGGCGAAAGCAACCCGAGCGAATCCACGCCATTTCAGACCTCGAATGGCAAACATCTACGCCTTTTTTTCCAGGCCTTTCAAATCTGCCAAACGCGAAAGGGCCAGTTTTGCAACGCAAAAATCGTGTTTTCCAAAAGGCCTTATAACCAGTTTGGAATATGCACATTATCATGGACGCGCGCGTGGTCACTGCCGACCTCCACTCCCATTGCGTCGAGTATGCGGAAAAACCCGTCAAGTGGTGGAAGGGCGTGGCAAACGCAAAGTTGGATGTAGTGGCGATTACAGAACACACCGAAATGGGCTATCATCCCATTGCCGGATGGAATGCAGTGGCTCCCTTACAGCCTGAAAATGTGGTTCTCATTGCAGGCGCGGAAGTCATGACTGATTTCGGACATGTGTTGGTGTATTCCCACTCTCCAGAAGTGTACGAAATCCACGAAATCATGGAACCGTTTGTGCAAATGGAAACGTTAACAGAAGTTGCCAAGCGCGAGAATCTCACCCTGAGCCTTTCGCACCCGTTTGGATTCGAACACGACAGCGCGGTATACGTGCAAGGCCTGGACAATGTGCGCAAACTCCTCCGCAACAATCCCATTGGAGTGGAAGCGTACAATGGAATGATCGGCCATTTGGGAGAATTTTTGCTCTCTTCAAAATGGGTCAAAAAACCGTCCAATTTTTTCCGCTTTTTGGAACGAAACAAAGTCGCGCGCAAAACCGGATTGGGTTTTGTCGGAAGCCAGGCTTCGAAACGCATCGACAAGAGCCGCGACGCGTTAGTGCAGCGCATTGTGAACATGACGGTTTTCGGAGAAGAAGCGCGATGTATTACGGCAGGAAGCGACGCGCATTCTGCCGACAGGCTCGGGTGCGGCATGCTAAAAATCGCATTTCCCAAAGAGCGGGAATTGAATGGAAAGACTTTTTTGGAAGAGTTGAAGAAAAACAATGTAGTTTGGGCGGGCCCTTTTGTAGAAGAAGTTTCTCCCGGAATTTACAAAAAAAAGATCAAAGGATTGAAGCGCGGAGAGATTTGGAAAGGGCTCAAGTACGCAGTCAAGCGAAAGATTTCGGTCAAAAAAAAGGGGAAATAACATGCAATATGCAGTCTATCCGGAAACGAACGTGAAATCGTTCAAATTCAAGAGCGAAAGCGCGTACTTGGTTCGGCCAATTTCATTGAAAAAATTGAAAGAATTGTTCGAACACAACGCGTTGAAGAAAATCGAACTCAGCAAAAGCTGTTTGCAGCGATTGCCGGAAAAGACCAAAAAATGGCTGCACGAAAAAGGAATCGAGTTGAAAGTGGAAGACACGAAAGGTCGCGCATTGGGAATTCCGCTCGAAACTGTGCAACAGATTTCCGAATGGCGCAAAGAAGGGCAAAGCTTCCGAAAAATCCAGGAAAAACTTGGAATTCCAAAAAGCACAGTCCACTATCTCGTCCGGTATGCGCAAAGAGCCAAAGTCAAGCAGGGAAAGCTCGTCATCCACTTGGACTAGCACCGTAGCTTAAATAGAAGAAAAAAGGTAGAAAGGGTATGACGTTCGAAATTTCGGAAGAGCTGCGCAGGAAACTGCTCGAAGAAGAATTCAAAATGCGCAAAAAACAGCCCGAAGCGTGGACCAAAATAAAGTACAGAAAGCAAGTCAAACTGCCGAAAGACTTTTTGAAAAAAAGCCGCAAAAAAAAGAAAAAAGGCGGAATTTGGAAAATCAAGCTCGCGCCCGAAAAGTTCTCCAAAAAGTACAAACACAGCCGTTACGCGAAAGCCTACGAAAAGCCAGTCGAGAAAAAAGCAACGAAAAAAAAGAAACGCTAGGATAGACACGGTTTGGACTGTTGTTAAACTTTTTTCAAATTCGCGTCCAAGCCTTTTTCTTTCAATTTTGAACGCACTTGTTCCAACAAACGGTCGAAGACTGTTTGCACATCGGCAAGCGGAATGTGCATTCCCGCAGCGCCCGCGTGACCGCCTCCGCTACCGCCCAATTCCAACGCGACAGGCTCTAGAATGTCCTTGGATAAGTGCAAGTCGGTTTGGGAAAGAAACGAATGGGAAGCGCGCGCAGAAACGCGCGTTTCCGAATCTTGTTTGTACGCCGCAAAAGCGATATCGGAACCCACGCGGCGCAAAATGTCGGCCGCAGTGGCTTCGAACGCGCCCACTTCCGTAAAAGCAAAAACATGAATTGAAGTCTTGTACAATTGCACACGCTGCGCCGCCTTCAATGCAGCAATTTTTTCGGAAACGTCTCTTTCCACGTGAAACAAATCCAAAATCTCCGCATACGAGCGCTTGCTTTTTGGCAACAATTCTGCAACGATTTGAAACGTGTTTGCGTCCGCCACCAAAAACGAAGCCGAATCTGTCACGATTCCCGCCAGCAAGAGCGAACACTGTACGGGAGAAAATTTGGCCTTTTCCCCCTTCAAGAGACTGTAAACGATTTCTGTCGAAGAAATGGCGTTTTCGTCCACAAACTTTTCCACTTTCAACTTCAAATGCTGCGGAGCGTGGTGGTCAATCCATGCAATGGGGCCTTGGAAAGAAGCAAGAGAATGTTCCAAACTTCCCAGCCTGTCAGTCGAACTGCAATCCACAATAACGAGTGCATCGTAGTCGGAAAGTTCGGGATTGAATTGAAAGGAAATGTCCAAATTGGCGGCCAATGCTTCCGCACTTTGACCGATGTGCTCGGGAACGCCCAAAACCGGTTTGCAAGACTTGTCCAAAAAAATTTTTAATACTGCAGCGGAAGCGAAAGAATCAACGTCGGTTCCCGCGTGGCCGAGAAGGAGGACTTTTTTGTTGTGGATTTGTTTGAGAAAGGCCGCGAACGACATTGCATCACTTTTCTTTTTTGGGAATTTCAGCGCTTCCTTCCATTTTGCTCTTCAACTTGTTGAGTTTTCCTACAAGAGTTTCTTCTTGTTTGGACAAGGATTTCAAGCGCAAGTCTGCGGATTCTTTTTGTTCCTTCAATTCAGTCTGAGCCTTTTTGGTTTCTATCGCCACCAAAATGTTTCCCACGGCTTTGAACACTTTTTTTTCGGAAGTTTTTTCCAATTCTTCCAACGCATTTTCCAACATTCCGCTTTGGAATTGCAGTTGCTGTTTTTGCGCGGAAACGTTCATCAACTGGTTGCGGGATTTGTTGAACTCTTGCAAGTCTTCCATTGTCGGTTCTACCATATTTCAAACCTCTTTCCACATTTTTTCGCAAAAGTGAATCATTTGGTTATAGTGCTT
>CAZHUN010000054.1:0-11673 GCA_964535725.1 uncultured archaeon | reverse complement strand
AAATGTTCCAAAATTTAGGTTTCCCTCGTACGTGCCGGTATAACTGAACCGCATTTTGTATTTTTCTCGATGTCGACTGTATTCTTTTTTGATTAAGTCTTCGTTTCTGCCGCCTCCCTTGAAAAACAAATCTTCGAGAATGGAGATGGGGATTGGAAGCTTATTTCCAAAATTCTTCCGAATCGTTGGCCACTCGTGGACGACTTTCCCCTTAATTAATCTAGTTCTATAGCTTAGGTTCATCACAAATTGTACGCTTTTCGGCTTTAAAAAAGCGATTTACACCGGCAGCGTCTTCAAGTGTCCTTCGCGTTTCAAGCGTTCGACTTGTTGGCCGTAGTACAGCCATTTGATGTCGGCTTTGATGGGTTGAAAGTCCCATTTTTTGACGATTAAAACGTCGCCTGTGCGCACCCACACTCGCTTTCTCAACTTTCCGGGAATGCGGCACATTCTTTCAATCCCATCCTCGCATTGGACTCGGATTTGGTCGGAACCGTGCAATTGTACGGCAATTCCGAACAATTCTCCGTCTTTGCGGTTGGGCAGTCTCAAGCGAGAGACGATTTCGGCTTCTGTTTTCGGTTTTTCCTTCAACTGGCCCACACTCTAAAACTTGAATATCAATATATGCGGCACGCCTTGTATATATCTAACACTGGAAGGCGCTGCCATTCCGGCTTGGACTGCAGTGTTGACTGCTTTTTCTCCCACCAAATTCGCATTCTTGGTCTCTTCCAGCAATTGCTTCAATTGTTGCGCGTCTACTAAAACGTCTTTGTAAAAGTTTTCCGAAACCGAAAATTCGACGATTCCTTCTTTCAGTGTTTTTCCTAACAGCTCTTTGTCGCAACAGGCGAGCACGTTTCCGGAATTGTGGGAATGGAGTTTGGCGTACAAACTTTACAACCTCTTGATGGCGCTTACTGCTCCGCAGGCCGTGCACTTCAACACTTTCACGCCTTGTTTTTCCGAAAAGACCGTGTCTGGCTTTTTGCACTCGTGACACAACACGTACTGGTTCGCGTACTCGTTCACCGCTTTCTGCACTTGCATTTGTCCGAATTTTGAATTGATGAACAGTCTTCCTTCTTCTACATTCATGGGCGCGCCCAATTCTTTGGTTAAAAATTTGACAAAATGGCTTTCGTCTCGCCGGAATGCCTTGACAATGACTTGCAAGTTGCGCACCAAAGTCTTGTTGCCTTGAATCAGCGCGTCTGCAACCGGGATTTCGAACCGTTCTTTCAGCATGGCCTCTTTTGGCAGGCTCAAATACAATCTGTCCAACATTTTTTCGTATTCCACTATAGACACCTTCGATAGGAAACTACGTTTCCTATTACCTTCCTTTTTTTTCAACTTCCTTTTACATCACTCGTTTGTCCACTTTCAATTCTGGCTCTGTTTCGTCTTTTATTTCCATGCTTTTGGGACTCTTTCTAGCGTTTTGCACGGTTTGCAGGTTTTCCGCACGGTGCAATAATTCTCGTTCCGCGTCAATGGGAGAGGCGATTTCTGCCAAAATATACAGTTCTCCTTCCGGGTTTTGGCGTACTTTTCCCAACACGCGCACGCGTTCTCCCACTGTGAGAGAATGCAATATCGTGCTGCCTTGAAACGTGTTGCAATTGATTGTTGCGGAAAAATCGTCGAGTGTGATGGAAGCGAATCCTTTTTCGGGAGATTCGAACTTTCGAACAATGTTTCCCCACACGCTCGCGCGCGAAAGTTTGAGCCCGTGGATGGTTTCCAAAAATCCGGCTTCGAACTCTTGCTGGCTTTTGTGAAAGGTTCCTCGAATTTCGGCCAAGGGGACGGGAATGGCGGGAGAGCGCTTCATACTCTAGAAAAGGCGAAAACCCTTTTTAACGCGTTCTTCCTATTTTGGGCATATGGTGTTGGAAAACGCGCTTGGATTCTTGCAAGACCTTGTTTCGCAGTTCGGCTATTTGGGAGTTTTTGCGGCAGCGTTGATTGCCAATACAACCATTTTCATTCCCATTCCTTTTGAGCTCATTTTGTTTGGCTTGGCGGCTTCGGGACAGTTCAACTTGCCCTTGTTGGTCGTACTTTCTGCGTTTGGTGCTGCAATCGGAGAATTGTCTTCCTACTTTGTCGGATGGGGTGGAAAGCAGATTTTCGAACGATTGGGTGCCAAAAACTCCCACAAATGGCACGAGACTGTCAAAAACGTGGAAACTCAAGGCATGGCATTGATTGTCTTTGTCGCCTTCATTCCTTTCGTTCCGTTTGACTTGATTGCGCTTGCCGCGGGATATATTCGTTTCAACTTGTCCAAATTTTTTATTGCAAGTGTTGTTGGAAAATTGGTCCGCTATTCGATTGTCGCCTTGGCGGGATTTTATGGCGTGCAGCTCGTGCGGTTGATTTGGGTCGGTTTCTAAAATCCGAGCATTTTTGTTGCTGCGAAGAATAACACCATCAGCACGCACTGCAAAGGCAGTGCGGGCAGTGCGCGTCCGACTTTTTTCGAAGCCCAGTGCACGGTAACAACCAATCCAATCAAAGACGCAAGCACGACGACCAATGCAGGAACATAGTTGTACGGAAATGCGTGGACTGCGGTCTTCAACGCTGCCGTGGAAAAGAGGAGGGGAACGACCAAGTCTCCTCCGCCGAGTTCGAACTGGTGTTGTTTTGTCGGAATGGCGAACGTAAATGCCAGGTTTTTGGACGTGACGGCTTTTGCGAGTGTAATCATGTGTTTGGTTTTGAATACGGCAATCAAATCGTATACTGCCAGTAAAACCACGAAAATGATGACGGGAACGATTCCCAGCGATACTCCGATCAAGGCTCCGGATACGGTGACGGCGAAGAAAGTCGCCAGGTTGCGCAGCCAGATGTTTTCCTTCCACACCCATCGCGCGGTAACGAGGAGTACAGCGAGGGCGAGCGAAATCCATTCGCTTGCATACAATGAAAACAAGAATCCGGAAGCGAAAAATACTGCGAAAGTTTCGAAGATTTTCAAGATTCTGTACGTGTTGGCTCCTTTTACAAAGCGGATGATCAATAGCAATACTCCGGTGAAGGCAAGAATGTATGCAACAAGCCCCAGCGCGTTGATGGGGTCGTTTGGATTGTCGTTCACCAGCGGAGCCGCTTGCACGTTTTGTTCGATGAGCGAATGCGCGATCAACAGTCCAAAGGCTTGGGAGAGTAGGAACAATGCAAGGAATTGTCCCAGCAATTCGCGGTTCATGTTTTACACGGGGGGCGTGCAGTAGAAAAGGCTATTTCGTGCCGCGAGAAGTGGGTTTGAGCATTCCGTAACGGGTTTCGTAAATTTCTCCCGCACGTTTGAGTTCTTTGATCAATTCTTCGGCTTTTTCGCGTTCGATTCCCTTTTCCATCAATTCCAACAACAAGTCTTGCAAGGGAACTTCTTCTTTTCCGTCGTTGCTCGTTTCTTTCAAAGTTTTGAGAATGACTATTTTTGCGTGGGCTTTCGAACTGCTTTGGCCGCTGGTTACAATGTCGATGTCGAACGTTCCTGTCGATTGGTCGACTGCCACTTCGCTCATGCTCTTGTGCATCAAGTCAATGGCGCGCTTGGTGTCGAATTCTTCTACCGTGTCCGAAAGTCGAATGCGCGCGCTCGCTTCGGAAAGTCTGACCAATGCTTCCAGTTGCCGGTGGGTGGCAAAATATTTTCCTTCTTTTCTGCCTTCGTCGCGCAAGTTCACATAGTGTTCGAGAATGGCTTTCATGGCGTCGTCGGTCATGACCGGATACACTTTCTGTCGCGCGTAGGAAATGTATTTTTGGATCAATTCTCCAGAAAGCAGGCCTCCCAAGTTGTTTTTTTCCATGTCGAAAAGCCGTTCTCCCGCTTGCAAGCTTTTTTCTCCCAATTGGTGTTTTTTCAAGATGAAGCTGGCAATTTCTTCGTCTTTTTTTCTGTCCAGCACGTCTTTGATGAGAAAGTGCAAGTCGAACCGGCTCATCAGGGTTGGGGGCAAATCCACTTGTTCCAAGGGAGACATGTGAGGGTCGAATCGTCCGAATTTGGGGTTCGCGGCTGCGAGGACAGACGTGTCGGTTTTGAATGTGGTTACGATTCCGGCTTTGGCAATGGAAACCGTTCCTTGTTCCATGGCTTCGTGCATCGCGCTTCTATCTTCCGTATCCATCTTGTCGAATTCGTCAATCAATCCCAATCCTCCCGAAGCCAAAACCAATGCTCCGGCTTTCAAAGTCCAAGCGCCGTCCTTGCCTTCGCTTTTTTCTGCTGAAGCAGTCAATCCCACTCCCGACGTGGTTTTTCCCGCCACGTAAATGCTTTTGGGCGCGATTTCGTGCACGGCTTCCAGCAACTTCGATTTTGCAAGTCCTGGATCTCCCATGAGAAGGATATGAATGTTTCCGCGCACTTTCATGTTTCCGGGAAGTGTTTTTTTTACTCCGGAAAACAATTGCAAGACGATTGCGGATTTGATGAGTTCGTGGCCGTAAATGGAAGGTGCGATGGAATTGGTCAGCACTTCGTAAATGTCTTTGCGTTGGCTCCACTTCTTAATTTCGGCTTCTTCTTCTTTCGAAACGTCGACTTCGGAAAATTCTTTCTCTTTCTCTTCCAGCGAAATCGCTTCCAAGTACCTTCCGTAAACGATTTGTTTTTCTTTCACAGGATACAATCTCAAAATTCCGACAATCAGGTTTTTTTCTCCCGGAGTGACTTTGTTGACCAAATCGTCGGTGATGTGGATGTCGATGGAAGTCGCTTGCTCTCCGCCTTTCAACTGTTCCAACGGTTCTTGCACTCCGATTTTTTGAAAGTTGATGAATTCGCTCTGCTCTTCCACGAGTTTGAAGATGCGGTGCTTGCATTCGCAAATAGTGGGGGGCGTGGCTTCAAACCCTTCTTGTTCGACTTTGTAGACATTCCCGCAACGCGTGCACTTCCACGCTCCCAATTTCAATTTCGGCTGCACTTCTTTGAGTTCTCTTACAATGCCTTCTACAGCCACTAATTTGTTCAAATGTTCTGCGGCAATATTGCGAATGAGTGTTTGCCGGTCTTTGGGCAAATTGACAAAACGGATGTGGGGTTGAAAGTTTTCCACTTCCAAGGCGGGAACGTCCACGTTTTTGACTGCCAAATGCGCGGCTTTCAACACATAGTCCGGATTTTGCAACAACTCGTCGGCCAGTTGAAAGTCGTAGTGTTCCAAGTCCATGAAGTCGACGAGAATGGAACGGTTTTGGGGATAATTTTCGACCAACTTCGCAATTTCTTTCTTGTACTTGGTCGACGTGTAAAAGTTTTCAAACTTTTCGACAAACGGATTTTCTGCGGTTTCAAGCAATTCTTCGGCCATTCTATCCCCTTTCCAAAAACGCTGTTCCAATGTTTAAACGCTTGCCAACCACTTTTCCGGTGGAATAAAAACAGTATTGGGAGTTTTGAACGCTTTCTTTTTGGGGTGGTGGATTTCCAAAAAACCGCGTCTATTGTTTATCCTGTTCGACAATAAAGCGCTTTCCTTTTCGGAATCCGATGCAGGGGACGGGAGAAGGCTTTGAATTCCGAATTGGGTGTTGGCGAATTTCATCTTTTGTGAAGTTTCGACTTTTTTCTTTGATAAACCATTGCAAGAGAAGGAAACGGTTTAATACGCTATTACGACTTGGAATTGTGCATGTCCAAAGCCTTCTACCTCTCTACCGCCATCGACTATCCCAATGCCAAACCCCACTTGGGCCAAGCGTACGAGCGGGTTTGCGCGGATTGTATTTGCCGATGGCACAGGTTGAAGGGGGAAAAAGTCCGTTTTTCCATCGGCTTGGACGAGCACGGGCAAAAAATCGCCCAAAGCGCGGCCGCCGAACACTTGGAACCCCAAGATTTTGTGGACAAGCAAGCCGCGTTTTTCAAAGAGGCATGGAAAGCGTTGGACATTTCGTTCGACGTTTTCATCCGCACTTCTGAATCCCGTCACATGAAAATTTCGCAAGACCTTTTTCGAAAAGTGTTGGACAAGAAACTGATTTTCAAGGGAAAATATTCCGGCCACTATTGCGTGGATTGCGAGCGCTTTTACACGGAAAAAGAACTAGTGGAAAAAAAATGCCCCGTGCACACCAAACCGTGCCAGTGGATGGAAGAAGAGACGTACTTTTTCAAAATGGGAGAGTTCCAGAAAAAACTCGTGGAACACATCAACAAACACAAGGAGTTCATCCGCCCCGAATCACGCCGCCAGGAAGTCCTTTCGCGCTTGAGATTGCCGTTGAAAGACTTGAGCGTTTCGAGAAAGACAGTCGCGTGGGGGATTCCGCTCCCGAACGATTCTTCGCACACGCTCTATGTGTGGTTCGACGCGTTGGTCAATTATTTGACCGTTGCTGGATATGGCTCGAAAGAGTTCAAACAATTTTGGCCTGCCGACATCCACTTGATTGGAAAGGATATTCTCTGGTTCCACGCCGTCATTTGGCCTTGCATGCTCCTCGCGGGCGGAATTCCATTGCCCAAAACCGTTTTCGCCCACGGTTTTGTCAAGCCCAAAAATTCCGAAAAAATGTCCAAATCCCTCGGAAACGTCGTGGACCCTTTCCAACTCGTCCAAGTTTACGGAGCGGATTCCGTTCGCTATTTTTTGTTGCAAGAAATCCCGTTCGGAGAAGACGGAGAATATTCCGAAGACTCGTTGAAAGAACGCCACAACCAAGAATTGGCGAACGAGTGGGGAAATTTGGTCAATCGCGCTTTTTCCATGCTCGAAAAGTACAATGATTCCAAGATTCCCAAAGCAAGCGTGGACAAGAAACTCGCCCAACAGTGGAGTGCCAAAAACTTCCAGCAAAAAATGGACGCATTGCAATTGCACGTGGCGGTGGGAGATGCGATGCAGTTCGTCAAATCGTGTAATAAATTCGTGAACGAGAAAGAGCCGTGGAAACTCCAGGGAAAAGAAAGAGACGCCGTACTCTATTCCCTGCTTGACAGCATTCGCGTGCTTTCCATCGCACTATCTCCTTTCATTCCCCAAAGTTGCGAAAAAGTCCGAACCGCTTTGGGAGTGAAAGAACTGCGGTGGAAAGACGTCGGCTTCAACAAATTGAAGGCCGGAACTTTGGTTCGAAAACCGGAAATCCTTTTTCAAAAGGTGGAATGAATTGAAGTTTGAAGCGTGGCATCCGGATAAGTCAAAACATAAAGGCTGGAAAAGCCGCCGAAAAGCGCACTATTTGGCTGCCACGCGCGCCGCGAAAGAGGTTAGGCGCGCCAAACAGAACGAGTCGAACCCCAAGAGCGACTTGCGCAATTCGTGGAGCCGCGTGTCCTTTTCCGAACGGCGCCTCATGCAAGAGCGATTGAATGCGACAAAAGCCTCGGGCGCCTGGACTTCGGTTCTCACGAAAGGCAAGACGCCTTCTTTTTCCATCGAGGAAGAGCAGTATATGATGGCGCAGGCGCTTGAACTGGAGCATCTTCCGGCACTTCCCCAACAGGTTGGCCGCATGTCCGAACTGTATGCTTCCAAAACCGTGGCCAAATACGCCCAGGGCATTTTTGCGCTCCTGCCAGGAGATGTTCGAGTACAAATTAGCAAAACGTTGAAACGGCAGTGACTATTTTTTGCGGATGATTCTCACGTTCGCGTCGCAGCGAATGTACTCGCACTCGTCTCCGGGTTTGAGCGAAAAGTCTTTCGGTTTTGGAGAATCAAAAGTGGCGTACGTGGAAGTGTCCATGACTTGAATGCTTCCGCCCATGTCGGCTACGAACTGCGCGTTTCCTTTTTCGATGATGGGAACTTCAGAGTCGTCCGTTGCGGGTTTTAACAATTGTCTTTTGGTGTCGTCAAATACTCCGACTGCCGTCACTCTGGCTTTCGACGAGCCGTGCTTTCCCGGCTTGGACAAGTCAATGCTTTTGACTTGGCAGACAAAACCGTCAATGAGTACATAGTTTCCGGGCTTGAGTTGGCCGGTTCGGACAAATTTGACTTCCATAAGGCTCTTGGAGAGTAGACTTGCTTTCTCTTTTTATTCCTTTGCCGCTTGCTAGGAATGGGGTAAGGGAGTTGGAATCGTGTTTAAGAAGTTGAAAGATTCCTTGTTTTCGGAAAAAGCGCGTTTGGCAGTTTTTGTCGACGGCCCTAACATTTTGCGCAAAGAGCTCAAAATCGACTTGCAGTCCATCAAAAAGGCAGTGGAACCGTTTGGAACCATCAAAGTGGGAAAAGTGTTTTTGAACCAGTTCGCTTCCAACAAGCTGATTGAAGCCGTGGCCAACCAAGGCTTTGAACCGATTATTACGGTAGGAGATGTGGATGTTTCCATGTCCGTAGACGCGACCGAGGCAATCTTCAATCCAATCATCGACAAAATCGTTTTAGTAACGCGAGATTCCGATTTTTTGCCGGCAGTCGTCAAAGCCAAACGGTATGGAAAGGAAACGATCGTGGTGTTGGCGGAAGAAGGGAGCGCGGCAGCGTTGAAGAATACTGCCGATGTCGTGATTGTGTTGGAAAAAAAGTAAACGAACACATGCGATTTTATACCCGAAAACCGTTGCACGGGCGAGCAAAGCTTTAATTACGGCTATGGCATTAGATAACCTCCGTATGGGGTCAGAAAAATGAATCTGCCGTCGGGAAATTTTGTCTTTCAAGCCTTGGAAGTCAAGCAAGCCAAGTCCCAGCTTTCCAAACTTTTTGTGCAAGGATTTTCCGGATACATTGCGTTGACGTTTGAAGGTTCGGATGGAGTGGAAGAGGGAGTTGTGTTGTTCAAAAGCGGTTTGGGAGTCGCGTGTTCGCACGAGTTTTTGAAATACGATGTTTCTTTGCAAGGCAATCTCGCTTTAGCCAACTGGGTGAATGGATTGGCGGCTTCATACGGAGTGATGGACGCGGTACAATTGACTCCTTTGCAAGTGGACATGAGCATTGCGTTTGACGAACGGTTGAAACTCTCCGCCCCTATGAACGAAAAGGCCTTGGAAAAGCTTTGGCCGAAGCGTTTTAATGCCGTGCTTGCACAAAGTGCGTTGAAAGACGCGCAACCCAAAGCGGTTTTGAAGTCGAAAGAAGATTTGTTGAAACGTTTCGGGTTTGCCGGAATCGAAGAGTGAGCTTACATGTTTGGAAAAATGAAACAACTCATGCAACGCTTTGCATCGAAAGTGTTGGACTTGGACAATTCGCACGTGCCTTCCGAACAGTATCAACTGTTGAAAGAGTACGCGCACAACAACAAGTACGACTTGGAAGTGGAAGAACTCAAACAGTTGGTGCACGTGTTGAAGAGCAAGCACGCGATCGACTCTGTGCTGGTTTCAAATGCGAACGGAACTCTGCTCGCTTCTTCCAGCGGTTCAGACTTCAAAGACGCCATCACTTCTACCGCGTTATTGAACTACGTGCATTCCGAAATTCCCGACTCGAAAACCGTATTGGTCAAGGGAAAACAATGGCACATGCTGTTTCCGTTTCGAAACAAAATTTACGTAGTGAAAGCCGCTTCGAACATGGAAGAGACCGAACTCTCAGCCATTGCCGAAGACTTGGAAGGTTTTTTCAAGCGTTCCAAAAGTTCGGAATGGATTTAAAAGCTGGAACCGACATTAGCAGAATAGGAGAAGGATAGAATGGGCCGAGTCATCGCGATTGCATCCGGAAAAGGCGGAACTGGAAAAACGTTCGTCACCGCCAATTTGGGCATTGCCCTCTCCCAACGCGGTTTTAAAGTTTGCTTGATCGACGCCGACATCGCCATGGCCAACCTTTCACTCGTTTTGGGATTGCAATCTTCTCCCATCACACTACACGATGTTTTGTTGGGCGAAGCAACGATTCAAGACGCGATTTACGACGGTCCCGGAGGCGTAAAATTCATTCCTTCCGGGTTGAGTTTGGAAAACTATCGCCGTGTGGATTCTGACAGACTCGAAAGCATTGTCGATTCCATCGCTTCCCAATTCGATTTCGTCTTTTTGGACGCGCCCGCAGGCATCGAAAAAACCGTTTTGGCTTCTTTGCGCGCTAGCGAAGAAGTGTTGATTGTAGCGACTCCGGATCCTCCCAGCATTGCTGACGCGTTGAAAACCAAAATTGTTTCTCAAAGATTGAATCGAAAGCCCATTGGATTGGTTTTGAATTTTTTGCGCGGAGAGCGCGGAGAAATTCAAGACGTTGATGTGATGAAAATGATGGAACTTCCCATTTACGGAATGATTCCCTACGATGCGGAAGCACGTCGGAGTTTTTTGCAAGAAAAAGCCGTTCCGCTCATGGTTCGCTTGCCCAATTCTCCCGCATCGCAGGCCATTCAAAAAACCGCGGCCAAACTTTCCGGAACTCCGGTCGAATTCCGTTCCGAACGCAAAGGCTTTTTAAGCGGGTTATTCTCTATCTTCTCCAGAAAGCGCTGAGCCGGTTGCGTCCGGCTGTGACGCCTACTATCTTCGCCTTGTGGCTCGATAGTAGTTGCTTTCGCAAAAAAAAGAGGAGTGCGGGTGTTTATGACTTCTAGACCCTTTGACTTGTTGAACGATAGTATTGGAAAAGAAGTGTTGGTCGTCATCAAAGGCAACGTGCGCATTCGCGGAACGTTAAAAGCATTCGACGTCCACATGAACATTGTTTTGGACAACGCGGAAGAAATCGAAAACGGCGAATCGAAGACGAAATACGGAAAATTGATTCTGCGCGGAGACAACGTGCTGCTGATTAGCCCGTGATGTAATATGATAAAGCCAAAATCAATTTTGAAGAAAAGAAGCAGAGTCGACAGGCGTAATCGGACACAAATTTTTCCTACCTCTCCCGCACAATCGGCCGCTTGGGCGGGCACATCCGCTCCTATGCGCAGAAGAGGCGGAGACAGAAGAAAAAGGAAAAATTAAATTTGTTGCATTACAATTTTGATTTCATTCTTATCCACGAACAATAGCCAGTTTTTTCTTCTTTGATGTCAACTTCTTAAATTGGACCCAGCGGGAATCGAA
The DNA here is from genome assembly GCA_964535725.1 of uncultured archaeon. Taxonomy (GTDB): domain Archaea; phylum Iainarchaeota; class Iainarchaeia; order Iainarchaeales; family UBA10191; genus CAZHUN01. The sequence goes on along the minus strand of CAZHUN010000054.1, from coordinate 686 downwards.
CCCACATCAACTCCATGCCATGGAGCCATCCTAACCTTTAGACTATGGGCCCTATTTTTTCCAAGTCTTCAAGGGAATTGAGATAATGGTCGAGAAAATCTCTTATTAGAGTATCATTGGCGTACTTGTTGCATTTTGGCTTTCCTGGATTCAACACAATTCCGATCGTTCTTATGTCGCCCCGGACAAGGTTTTTAGCCATTCCGGCGGAACCGATTACGCCGGACAAGTCGCTCGTACTTGCGAATACGGCGTATTTTTTCCCGTTTTTTTCGAAATAATTGTCGGGAACCAAGAATGTTCCGTATCTCGTTTCCAGCAATTTTTTTCCTTCTGCTTTGAATCCGCAAGATTTTAGCTTTGTATCGACTTGTTGTTCAAGCGCATTAAAACCTTGCTTGGCTTGGGACCTCGCTCCCTTGGCCAACAAACTTTTCCGCCTCTCGATTTTTGCCTTGAAGAAAGCGATAACTTGCTGTTTGTCTATCCCTCCTTCTAATGACGCTTTTTCGCGGATGCCGTCAAAAAATGAAACATCGTTCAAGATTGGGATTATCCCATTTTCAACTGACCAGATGAACAGCTCGAGCGGGAATCTTTCGATTTTGTTTTTCAAAGGCTCTTCATAAACTGCGCTGACAAAAAAAGGGACTTTATTGTTTTTTTGTAAAGATTTGAATTTTTCA
>CAZHUN010000053.1:0-4037 GCA_964535725.1 uncultured archaeon | reverse complement strand
GCAACCTCATATGGTTTGCTCTCCACTACCAATGGAACAGTCGGAAACAATATTGCCGTTCAAGGACAAGTTGCGGGCGGAACGGGAAAGTTTTCGTATGCGATTCTCGGAAAAGATTCCACTTCGAACGCGATTGGTGTATTGGGTTACAACAATTCTGGAACCGCGTACGGAGTTTGGGCTTCGGGCGGAAGTTCGGGAAAGGCAGCCAAGTTGGACGGAAAAGTCGAAGTGGGAAGTTCTACGAATAGGGTTGGAATCACGTTGTTTGACACTGTCAATGGAAGCCCGTTCTGCGTGACCATTACGAACGGACAATTGAATTCGACGGCAGGCGCTTGTTAAAGGCCCTGCTTTTTTTCTATTTTTTTCGTTTTAACTCTTTTTTGTCCGATGTCGATTGGGCGGTGTCTTTTTGAAGAATCGCCGGACTTGGCAAAGGAATTCGACAAACCGAACAACATCGTATTGTGGGGGAAAAAAGCCTAATTTTCTTGCTTTTTGGTATTGGGCAATATTCCAAATTATTGCGCATTGGGATAAGCGATAGGTGTTACTGTTCTTGTAACACTTTAAAAACAAAGTGATACTATTTTTGTATCACTTTAGAAAGGTTTATATTTTGTTTGGTGAAGGGCATATTGTATGGACAGAAACTCTTTGTACCTGTTGTTTTCAAGCCAGCAAAACGGTTTTTTTGGCCCCCAGAATCTCGTTCGCAGGGAAGCTGTTTCCAGGGTAGTTTCTTTATTGAAACTAAAGTTGCCGCTCATCATAACTGGCGTAAGGCGTTGTGGAAAATCATCTTTGATGGTGTTGGTTAGGGACGAGCTCAAATTGGGAAAAAAAGAATGCTTTTTCGTGGATTTCAGCGATGAACGGTTTATCAGTTTCGAGCATAACGATTTTCAAAAAATCGAGGATTATCTGGCCGAAAACAAATATTCTGAAAACTCCCTTTTGTTTATTGACGAAGTGCAAGAAGTCAAACACTGGGAAAAATGGGTAAACCGGTTGAAAGAAAAACACCCGATAATTATAACGGGTTCGAACTCGAAGCTTTTGAGCAAAGAAATAGCGAGCACTCTGACTGGAAGAAGCATTAATTTGCACTTGGAACCGTTCAGTTTCAAAGAATTCCTGACAGCGAAAAAGATTGGAACAGAAGACTATTTGCTTGATTCAAGAAAACAGGCATTGATAGGGCGTGCTTTTATGGAATATCACAAGAATGGCGGATTTCCAAAAATGATTCTTTCCGGAGACGAAACAATTTTGAGAGAACTATACGACAATATTCTCTACCGTGATGTTATAGCAAGGCTTGGGGCCAACTTTGAAAAACCGGCCAAAGAACTCTCGGCCCATTTTCTTTCAAACCCTTCCGGAAAAATCAGCTCCAGAAAGGCAGGGGAATTAATGGGAATAACCAATCTTTTGAGCGTAAAAAAAGTCTTAAACGCTTTTGAAAACTCTTTCCTATTCTTTCTTTTGCCAAAATTCGATTTCTCGATAAAAAAGCAAATTCAAAACCCGCGAAAACTTTACTGCGTCGACAATGGTTTTCTCACTGCATTAGGCTTCCGTTTCAGCGATAATGACGGAAAAATGCTCGAAAACCTTGTCGCCATAGAACTCAAAAGAAGATCAAAAGACACTTACTATTCGAGCGATACAAAGGAATGCGACTTTGTAATAAAAGAGGGCAACAAAATTGTCGAAGTCATACAAGTAACTTGGGAACTAACCCCTCAAAACAGGGAAAAGGAAACAGCCGGGCTAATGGAAGCAATGGACAAATTCAAGCTAAAAAAAGGAACAATACTGACGAACGATCTGGAAGAAACAGTCAATGTTCGCGGAAAAAAAATAATCGTAAAACCAGCATGGAAATGGCTGTTAGAAAAATAGCCGACACACATTTCATTGGAATACTGGTTCTCATGATTCAAACAACTCGACTTTCCACATAGCCGACGGAAACCTGTACTGTGTCACTGTCTCGAACGGAATTTTGAAGTCTATGGCCGGCGCTTGTTAAAGGCCCTGCCATTTTCTTCTTTTTTTGCTTTTTTCTCTTTTTTTGTTCAAAAACTAGTTTTTCTTTTTGCTTTTTTTGTTGAGCAAGATGTTTTGTTGTCTGCTCCATTCCTTGTCTGGAGTTTTCAACAGCCATTGCGCGTATTGTTTGAGGAAAACTCGTCGTTCTCTCTTGTTTTGTTCTATTTCTTCTTTTAGCTCTTGCAAGTCGATTTTTGGCAGTTTTTCCATTCAGTCCAGCTCTTTCAATTTGTCTTCCACGTTCAAGCGTTTGATGAATTCGTCGAATAAAGAATGGTTCAAGTGGTTTTTAAAGATTTGCCACAAGTGGGCGGCATCTTCGAAATCTTTTTCCGATCCGAGGTAGAGTTTGAATGGAATCTGGAGTTCGAGCACGGACGTGTTGATTTTTTTATCCCCTATTTTGACCAAGATTTTGTGGTGGAGCGAATAGTTGTTGAGTTCGGTCTTAGGAAACTTGACTTCGAAATTTGGAACCAGTTCGCCTCTTTCGGCAAAACGGAGCGCAGAATCGTTTTCCAAATACTCTTTCAACCCTTCCATCCGAACCGTGGGCGTTTCAAGTCTTGCGATGGGCGCCACGTCGAAAGTCGAATTTTCGTTTCCCGTCACCCAATCCGGCACGCACACGTTTGTCGTGTTCGCCGACTCTTTCAATTCAGTCGCAGAGTCCGATGAGGCAAACAATTCGAACGCAAACAACCTCAAAACCGTCACTGTGAATGTTTTGCCCGGCCTCTATCCGGATTTGGTGCTGGGCAATGTTTTGGTAGAAATTGTCGGCAGTCGTTTGAAGCTCACCACCTCCGTGCAGAACTCCGGCGCTTTCGACGCGGGCGCGTTTGGCGTTGGTGTTAAAACGAATAATTTTTCCGGCACCCTGCTCTCGCACGCTGCCGTGAACGGACTGGCGAAAACAGTGTCGGTGGATGTTCCATTGGACTTTACTGTGGATTTGTCCACAGGCCTTCCCGCTCCGGGAACGATTTCGTTCGCGGAAACCGACACCTTCGTCTTGAACTTGTTCGTCATGGCCGATGACGCCGATCGCATTCCCGAAACGTCCGAATCGAACAATTCGCGCATTGTTTCCATCACTCTTTCGCGCAACGGAACCATTGTCGACCAGAACCAGGGGCCGTGTACGCAAAACTGCGGTCCGGGCGGAACTCCGGGAACGGGTGGAACTCCCGGCCCGGGTGGATCCTCGAATTCTGGAGGTTCCATCGAACCCGGTTCTCTCATTGCCACGATTTTTGGAGATACTTTGGGAAACGGAACAATTTACGATGTTTTGGCCGGAGGATTGAATGCCGTGTTTTTGGGAGCGCCGGGAATTCTCGCCCCGTGGGAATTTTTGCTCTTGCTGATTCTCGCTCTCATCGCCGCGTATTTGTCGTTTCGCATTTCCCCGCGCGTATTGTTCGTCGAATTGCTCGTGTTAGAACCTTCCGAAGAACGAAAAAGACTATTGACTCGAACCGCCTTGGCGCTCTTGTTCTTTTTCATCCCGTTCGGCGTATCCGTATTTTCTTTCGCGGGAGCGCTGGCGGTTGTTTTGTTGGAAATCATTTTTTGGCCGATCGCCGAGTATTTCAAAAACCAGGCCGAACGCATTCGCGAGTCGAAAGAACTCACGCTAGAATAATTTTCACTTTTAAAGGCCAGAATTCCCTTCCCATAGTGTAATTCTTTTATAGGGAAACCCCTTATATTGTAAACTTTCTTTGCAAAAGGGAGAAAGGGTTGGAATGCAATGGCTTTGAACCTGGCACACAATTCGCTAGTGGTGTTGTTCGTACTAGGCCTTGCCGCGCTTTCTCTGGCGGCGAGCGTTTCGGATTCTTTGAGCGTTCAGGGAAAGTTGACGAATTCTTCGGGCGCGTTGGTTTCGGGGGATCAGAATTTTGTGTTTCGCATCTACACGGCTTCTAGTGGAGGTACTCCAGTTTACGTCGAACACCATGACGAGCCCA
>CAZHUN010000052.1:0-6586 GCA_964535725.1 uncultured archaeon | reverse complement strand
AGTGGTGGTTTCCGAAACTGTGGAAGGGATTGCTTCTTCGAAAGAAAGGGAAAAGAGTCCCGTGGAAGAAAGAGACGCCCAAACGCTCAACAGGGCTAGAACGAAAATGCCCGACACGAGCAACGAGTAAGGAGAAAGGCGCACCATTTCGTGTGTCAAAAGAGCTTTTCGCTATTTAAAGCTTTGCAGGGGAAAAATAGGAAAAAGAAGCACGGCGTTAGGCCGTGACTTCGATGTTCAAGCGCTTTTTCAATTCTCTATAACGGTTGCGAATGGTTACTTCTGTAACTCCCGCCACGTTGGCCACTTCTTTTTGCGTGCGTCTTTCACCCTTCAGCAAGCCGGCAATGTATACGGCGGCTGCGGCGACCCCTGTAGGACCGCGTCCGGAAATCAAACCGTTTCCGATGGCCTCTTCCAAAATCCTGCGCCCTTCCTCTTGCACTTCTCCAGAGAGATTCAATTCCGAGGCAAAGCGGGGAATGTAGTGAATCGGGTTGGTCAACGGAATGTCGAGTTTTAACTCGCGAACCAAGAAACGGTACGTTCTTCCAATTTCTTTTTTGGTGAGTCCGGAAGCTTCGCTCATTTCGTTCAACGTGCGCGGAACATTGTACGTTCTACACACAGTGTACAAAACTGCGGCAACAACGGCTTCAATCAAGCGGCCGCGGATGAGGCCTTTCTTGACGGTTTTTCGATACAACAAAGCAGCCGCTTCGACGAGTTGTTCGGGAATATTCAAGTAACTGGAGACCCGACGCAATTCTGTGAGCGCAATGCTCAAATTGCGCTGCATGCTCGAAGAAATGGAAGCGCGCTTGTGCCATTTGATGAGGCGGTACATTTGGGCGCGCGATTTGGTAGAAAGCTTATTACCGCGCAAGTCTGTTCCGCGCCTGTCAATCATGGTGACCAAGCCTTTGTTGAGTTTGACATACTTCATGGGAGAGCCAGTGCGAGAGCGGTCTCCGCCAGAATCATTGTCGAACGAGCGCCATTCCTTGCCCAAGTCGACGTTCGCATCGCTCAAAATTAAGCCACAGCTGTTGCAAATTACTTCGCCTTTTTCGCTATCGCGGTAGATTTTGGTCGAACCGCATTCTGGACATTTTTCCGTCATTGAAAGCCACCACCTTGTATGACTAGATGCCAGCAAAAATTCATTCTATTGAGAGAGGGAATTTCCGCCATTTGAATATCGCGCATTGCATGCCCCAAAATTGCCATAGAGGGGGGCTTTCTTACAACCAAAAATGAATTGGAAGAAGACACAACGTGCAACTATAATACCTTCTGCTCCCAACCTATAAAAAGGTTTCGGTACAAAATCCAGTCCAACTAGACAACAACGGAGAAATAAGGGTTATTTGGTCAAAAGAATGGCGTTAACGGTTCCCTCTTGTCCCGGACGGTTGGAAACCCTTGCTTTTTTTATTTCAGAACCAATTTTGACTTCAATTTCTGCGCCTTTGGTCATGATGTTGCCACGCGCATATTCGCGATTGGCATTGTTTTCTTTCACAGTCAAAATTTCGGCTTTTGTCGATTTTTTGGTCTTCAAGTCCAATACATTCGCATAATGGGCGTGGTAGATTTTGGATTTGGCAGTATTCCCCAACCCTTTCATGGTTTCGCGTTCGTCTGTTGGACCAACTTTGGTGGAAGCAAATTGTCCGCCTTTTTCGTACAAGCGCTTGTCTTTTGCATTCACGCTATGCCGAATTCCGCCACTCTTTCTGCGCTTGCTCTTTTTCTTCCATTCGACCATTTTTTCACCAAAGTTTAAAACAACCAAAGCCATTAGAAAAGCACATGAATTTAGAAACTCACGTCTTTTTCGGGCAATTGACTGTTAAAAGTACGGATGAAACCCTAAAAAGGCTATCGGAAAAGGCTTCCGAACACGGAATTCGCTACCAAATCGCTTCTTCGCACAAAATTGCCGGAAAATTGCACGTGGAATGGGCAGCGCGACAGGCATTGGAAGCGTTCGACGAACGAACGGCATTGACCAAATCGTGGGAGTTCGAGTTTTTGGTGCGCCTTTCGGGACAGCGCCAGTTGGAAAAAGCCTTCGAACACTTCGGAATCCACAAAGGAAGGCAACACGTGGCATTGGTTGCGGTGGGTTCGAAGCCGAAAGCGATTGCATTCGAAAAATGGGCAGAAAAAGAGCTCGGGTTCAAGCTTGTGCCGTTCAAAGTCGACCAGAAAGCCGTGCAAGAATGGTTCAAAATTTCGAGCGCGGAATTGACTGCCTTGAAAGATTTGAAAGAACCTCTGGAAGGCGCGGTGTTGGAAAGAGTCGCGCTTGCTGGAATGGGATGAAAGGTTTTCCCCTTTGCAAAACCAAAGGCTTTTTTAAAGGCCAAGCCATTGTAAGAGCAGGTGATTGAATTGGCGGAAAATTGGAACATGATCGCGGCAATTATTGTCGCGGCTCTCATACTGGGAGGAGCAATGGCGTACAGCGCACAAAACAATATTGCAAAAACCACAGTAGTGAATGCGACACAAGCAGAAGCCCAGAATTTGAAAACCATTACAGTCAACGGAGACCATAGCGTGTTTGCGGCTCCGGACAAAGTAGAATTGTTTTTCAGCATTGAAACGACTTCGAACAATGCACAAGATGCGCAGCAAAAGAATGCGCAGTTGGAAGCCGCAGTCAAAAGCGCCGTAAAGGTAGCGGCCGGATTGCAAGATAGAGACATTGAAACTGTTTCGTACAACGTGTATCCGGAATATGACTGGAGTTCGGGAATTCAGAGCTTGAAAGATTATCGCGCAACTCACCAACTCAAAGTTGAATTGCGCACGCTTTCGTTGGCCGGAAAAGTCATTGACGCTGCCGTGCAAGCCGGAGCGAATAGAGTGGATTCCGTGCAATTCGGCTTGACGGAAGCAACGCAAAAGAGTTTGTCCGAACAAGAGTTGCAATTGGCAGCGGCAAATGCGCGCCAGAAAGCGGAAAAGATTGCAGCCGGATTGAATGCCAAAATAATTGGAATAAAAAGCGCGAGCGAAGGAAGCTCGTACACTCCGCCTATTTACTACGCGAGAGATATGGTGGCGACCGGCGGATCGTCCAAAGCAGAAACGACGTTCAGTCCGGGAAACGTGCAAGTTTCCGCGCAAGTGAGCGTCCAATTCATCATCGAGTGAAACCATGAAAGCCGAACACATTGCATGGGTGATTGCCATTGTATTGGTATTCGGCTTTCTCTCCCCGCCCGCAAGCGCTCCCTCGCACCCGGAATATATTGGAAACGGCCTCGTCCAAAGCCCCATCCACTCCAACGACTATTACGTGGTTTCGTTCGACGGGGAAGGAGACGCGGTCGTTAGTGTCAAACTGATTTTGTACAACAATTCCGATGCAAACTTGCAAAAAGTGAATTTGGAAATCGAAGGAAACGCAAAACTGTACAAAGCCGTGCAAGAAAGCGCGGGCGATTATTATCCATGCCAATACGGACCGTGTCCAATGGGCGTGGAATCTGAAATAGTGTATCCGGACTATTATCCGTACACGAATTTTGCGCAAAAAATCGATGCCAGCGTGAGTTATACGTCCACTTCTACACTTGTTACACTTCCGTTGCCCGTCAATGTTCCCCCGCAAGGGAGCACGGCCATTGTATTGTTGTACAAAGTTTCGCAGTACGCGCAAAAGGATTCTTTGGGAGTGTTTCACGCCGACTTCAAAACCATTGTCGACAGGGACGCGGCGCTGGTGCAAAACATTCGCGTGGCGTTGAATGCGCCACAAGACTGGAGCATAAAGGGGGGAACGGCAAAAGTGGACTATCGCCCGGAATTGTTCGGAGCATCGGCCTCGGCCGAATTGGGTTCGGCCAAGGTGGACAGCGCCGTATACCGCGAATTTTCCAACCAAATCGCGTACGCTTCGGGAGCAATCGTCAAAAACGCGCAAAACCTGGATCCCTTAGAAAGCTTTCACGTAAAGGCCGAATATGCGGAAAACAGTTGGCAATTGTATTTTTGGGAACTGTTCGCCGCCATCGTGGCCATTGTCATTGTCATCGCATTGACTATTGCGGGGGCGAAACAGCGGAGAAAAAACGCGAAACCGAAAACCGAAAATATTGGTTTTGGAATTTTTGCACAAGCGGCATTGCAAGCATTTGGAATCGTTGCTTTGTGGGAAATCGTATTGTACGTCATTTTCAACGGATATTCGCTGTTTGGAAGCGCATATTACAACTTTTCCACCCTCCTTTTACTCTTGGTGGGAATATTGGCCTTCGTGTTGAGCGGTTTGGCCTTGTTCGGACCGTGCTATTTGACGGGAAAAAAAGAAGGATTCAAGGCAGGCGCCATTCAATTGATTGTTGTCTGTGTCTTTTTGCTCGTGTTTTGGATGGTGTGGCTGTTCGTCAAAGCCATGTTGTGGCCGCCATCTTACGACACCGTAACGCGCATGATATGAATTACCACGTTTCGACTTTCAATCCTTTGAAGCGCGAAAAGTGTTTCAGGTTGCGGGTTATCAGCGCGTGGCCGCGCGAAATGGCTGTGCAAGCGATGAAAACATCGACATCTTCCACTTTTTCGCCGCGCTTTTCCAAATCGGCAATGGCTTGACCGGACAATCGTCCTGCCTGAAAGTCGAAGTCTAGAACGGGAAATTGGGACAACAAAGAATCAGTGTCCGAAACCGCGCCGGGTTTCGACGATTTCTGTGCGCCCTCAAATAATTCGGAAACCGTTACAGGCGAAATGAAAAATGCGATCCGTTCTTCGACCAATTGCTCCAATTTACGGATGGCATCGCGCTCGCCACGCCAATACGCAATCAACAAATCCGTATCCAATAAAACCATCACAACACAACCCTTCGCATGCGGCGCTTCCGATTGGCTTTCATCGCGGCTTCCATCGCATCCGTGATTTCAGGCTCGTCTTTGAAAATGCCCGCCTGCGCCAAGATTCCACGCTGGTCTTTGTTCGACGTCAACCGCAGAATCACGTCCGAAAACGAATCGTCTTTCGACTTCAACCGCTTCAAACGATCGTAGGCTTCCTCTTTCACCGAAATCAGCTTGGACATGAAATAGTATATATACAATTGTATATATTAAAGTTTTGTGGATTTCGGCGATTGCCGGGCGAGGGTGGATTTGGCCGTTAAATGTCTTGCAAAGTCGAGTCGGCGTTGACTATACGCTTGCGCAAGATTTTGACTTGGCGGGGAGAAGCAATCAACTTGTCTTGGGAAATGCGTGCAATGTCGCCGTCTACTTTGTAAGTAGCATCTTTCAACAAGTCCACTAACCGGTTGAAATCTCCCGCTTTTGCGCCTTGGGAAATATCCAAAATGAGGATGTTTCCTTGCTGGATTTCGGCCACGGCTTTTTTCGCGTCCGCATCCGAAGCCAATGTTTGAAAAAGGGTCAAACTGCGTGCTCCCGCGCGCTTGCTCGCTTCGGGAATGTCCACTTTGTTCAAGTGTTCGATGGCATCTTCCGAGTCTCCGCCAAAAATCTGTTTCCACACCACAATCATCACACCCCAAACTAACGCTAGTTTTACGCTGTTCTGAAATTTAAACATTCCTTTAAAATGGCTCGTCCCCCGACTTTCGTTATGCAAAAACCGGTTTTGGAAGGCATTCGGTTCGTGGATTTGGGAGTTTTTTTGAAAAAGTCGAAAACCTTGATCCTGGCCGACCCGCACTTTGGAATGGAAAGCGCGCTTATTTCGAGCGGAACTCTACTGCCCAAGAGCAATTTTGCGCAAATCTTCAGACGCGTTTCGAAAATGTTCGAAATCGTCGAAAAAGAAAGCGCGATCGAAACCGTCATCGTGACGGGAGACTTGAAACACGGCTTCGGACCCGCGAACGGACAAGAGTGGAACGAAATTCTAGATTTCTTGCAATATTTGAAAAAACACTGTTCGAAAATCGTGCTGTTGAAAGGCAACCACGACATTGCTTTGGGAACGGTCGCGCACTGGGAAAACTTGGAACTGCGGGAATCGTTTTTCGTAGAAAAAGAAAAAGCGCTCGTATTGCACGGCGACCACTTGCCCAAAGCGAAAGAAGTAGTGGATGCCAAAATAATCGTCATCGGGCACGAGCATCCGGCCGCGAGGCTTCGAGAAGGCAATAAGTCGGAAAAGTTCAAGTGCTTTTTGAAAGGAACGTGGAAGGGAAGGACGTTGATTGTATTGCCTTCGCTGTGCCAATTGAACGAGGGGAGTGATATTTCGAGCGAAAAACGGTTGAGCCCGTTTTTGAAGGGGGATTTGAGCGAATTCGAAGCGTGGTTGGTGGAAGATCAACCCTACTATTTCGGAAAGCTGAAAGATTTGGAAAAAAGCTAGCGCATGATTGAACGTGGTTTCTGCGGCCAAAAGCAATCGAACGAAAAAATCGCGAAGCGTTTCAATCTTCTTGGAGTGGAATGTCGTTGTTCGTAATCCAACACGTTTTTCTCTGGTTTACATTCACAAACACGAAACCGTCCGCGTTACAATCTCCGCCCCACGCAGAAGCGCTATACCCGGGCAGATTGGATTCCGAAGCCTGGAACCAACCGATTCCGACCGTATTCCA
>CAZHUN010000051.1:0-3518 GCA_964535725.1 uncultured archaeon | reverse complement strand
ATCTGCCGGTTGGAATTGTCATGGCAGGGGCGCATTTGATGAATTTTATTTCCAACATGAAAGGAAAGAGCTTCGCCGCCGTGAATCCGGTTAACATTCGGCGCATTTCTTCCTCGCGCGAAATGGACATTTCGAAAATCCTCAAAGCCGGCTGGCGACCGCAGTACAATGTTCCAACGGGATTGAAAGAAACGGTTGAAGAATTGAACGCGAAGGGAATGTTGTGAAAGGAGAATTGTTTTTGAAAAAATTTCATCGCATTCAAAAAAAGGCGCTCTTTCAAACCATGGGCGCCGTCCAACAAGGCGAAACAACAAAGTCATTACACCGATTGGCAAGATTGAGAAATATTGAGGCAATCCGATCGTTGAACGAAATCGGTTTGGGCGGAAAAGAACACACCAAGATCCGAAAGTGCGTCCACGAGGCAATTCAACATTATAACCGGAATGAAAACCGAATCATGTATGAAAGACTAACCCAAGTCGGAACACTGAAAGAACAACTTCGATGGGCGCATGACAAAGCACAGGTGGAAAGAGACAAGCTCGAACGGCGCCTCGTCAAACTTTTAGGCGTAAAAGCAAGTGATTTTGTCCATCACCCGTATAAGAGTGCGCTGGAACACCAGAAAACGATGAAAGAAGGAACTTGACTATTTCTCTTCCCGAAAATCGCTTCGAACCGTGTCTCCACGAGAAAAGTGGTTGGAAAAAGGTTAAAAGCTGGAAAGCGCTCAAAAGATAACGAAAAAATTATACACAGGGTATAATTATTTAAAGGTGTTGGAGGAAAGAATATGTCGGGAGAAGAAATGCACACCAAAGCAATTGTCAAAAAATGGGGAAATTCGGTCGGCGTCGTCATTGCCAAGGAAACCGCCCAAAAGCTGAAACTGAAGCCGGGGCAGGAAGTGGACTTGGACATCAAGCCCAGGAAATTCGTCGACGGGTTTGGAATGTTCAAAGGCGCCGGGTCTTTTGAAAGAGACCACGACGACCGTGAATTTTGAGGAAAAAAATGGACTACTTGTTGGACACGCACGCGTGGATAGAATATGTTGATGGCTCCCAAAAGGGGCAAACCGTTCAAGCACTCTTCGAAAGCGCGGACAATTCTTTCGCGACTGTCGAACCCTGTCTGGCCGAAATCCGGTACTGGTGCGCGAGAAAAAACCGGGACTTCGGCGCTTTTCTCGCCGTCATACGAACCAATTCGAGCATTCTTCCCATGAGCGCCGAAGAGTGGATCGAAAGCGGAGAAGAAAAGTTTGAACAGAGGAAGAAAACCAAGGACATTGGATTGATTGACTGCGCGCTGCTGGTGAAACAGCGAAAGACGGGCGCGAAAATCGTTTCCGGAGACCCGCACTTCGAAAAAATGAAAAATATCGTCTTTCTAAAATAGTAAAAAGCGAACTATTTCTTTTCTTTTCCGTTTTTTCCGTTGCGTTCTTTCGCGCCTTTTTTAGGTGAAAGAATCGACTATTAAATGATTGGCGCAACCTGCCTATATGGAAACGGAAATAGGCAAAGAAAGAAGGCTCATAACATCTGCGCTCCCGTACATCAACAATCTTCCGCACCTCGGTCACATCGTAGGTTCGCATCTTCCCGCCGATATTTTTGCCCGATATTGCCGATGCCGAAATCTCGAGACGCTTTTCGTCGGGGGGACAGACGAAAACGGTTCCGCATCCGAAATTGCCGCCGCGCAATTGGGAGTCGAAATGACGTTATTTTCGGACACGTTGCACAAGGAACACAAAAAGATTTACGATTGGTTCGAAATATCTTATGACAATTTCTCCCGAACGAGCAGGAAAGTACACCACGAAGTCACAATCGACTTTTTCAACAAGATACGGGAAAACGGATACGTTCAGAAAGGAACTATGGATGTCTTCTATTCTTCAAAAGAACAACAATACCTCCCCGACCGATACGTGAAGGGGACTTGCGCAAAATGCGGTAATCCCGATGCAAACGGAGATCAGTGCGAAAAATGCACCACGGTTTTAGAAGCACGGCAATTGCTGAACCCGCGCTCTGCGCTCTCGAACGAGCCTATTGAAGTCCGAAAAGTGGAACACTTGTTCTTCCATCTGGAAAAATTATCAGAAAGACTCGAAAAATGGCTCTTGGAGCAAAAGCGGTGGAGGCCCCAAGTTCGGAAGCTGGCAATGGGTTGGATTCACGAAGGGTTGAAGCCACGCTGCATTACTCGCGACCTCAAAAACGGAATTCGTGTCCCGCTAAAAGGGTTTGAGGACAAGGTGTTTTATGTATGGTTCGACGCGCCCATCGGCTACATTTCCTCCACAAAAGAGGCGAGGCCAAAGGACTGGCAACGCTTTTGGAAAGGGAAAAACGCGCGAGTATACCATTTTCTCGGAAAAGACAACATTCCATTCCACACCATTTTCTGGCCTGCCATGCTCATGGCCAACGGAACATATACGTTGCCCTTCCATGTCGAAGGATTTCAATATTTGAATTACGGAAAGGAAAAATTTTCCAAAAGCAAAAAGAAAGGGGTCTTCTGCGACCAGCTTCCAAGTACAGGCGTCAATCCAGATTTGATGAGAGCCTACCTGACATTTTTGTTGCCAGAGAACGGCGACACTGAATTCGACTGGGAAGACTTCAAACAAAGGGTCAATACAGATATAATCGGCAATTTCGGAAATTTCGTCAACCGTACCCTGTCATTAATAAATCAGCAAGGAAACCGAATCGAAAAACCCTCCAACGAGGCGTTGACGGAATCCGACAAAAAGCTCATTCAAATAACGCAAGAAAAATGCAAAAACATTACGGTTTTTTTTGAAAACGTCCGCATTCGGAGCGCCTTCCTTGAAATGCTGTTGCTTTCCGACGCGGGAAACCGCTACTTGAACGAGAACGAACCATGGAAACTGCTGAAAGAAAATCCAGAAAAGGCGCGGCATGTTCTTTATTTGTGCGCAAACCTTTGTCGGACACTTGCGGTTCTGTCTGCGCCATTCCTTCCTTCGACGTCCAAACGAATTTGGAAACAACTCGACCTTGAAGGGAGCCCTGATTCAAAAGGAAATTGGGAAACCACGCAGACGCTTGCATTACCGGCAAAACAAGCCGTCAAACCGGCAGAGATACTTTTCAACAAGATAGATGTCGAATTTCTCGAAACACTTAAAAAACGGTCAAGCAACACAAGACAATTGGGTGAACTATTTGGGACAAAAAACGAAACCGCATAAAATTCTGGTAATGGGTCTTCCTGGAAGCGGAAAAACGAGTTTGGCAAGAGAGTTGGCCCGCTTGCTCGAAGCGGTTCATTTCAATGCAGACGAAGTGCGCGCCAATTTGAACTATCCCTTCTCTTCTTCAAACGGCTCCCTGAAGATCTCCAGATATCTTACGCAGAGAAAATGACGCAGTTAAAGGGAAGGATATGGGATACAGATGATTACAAGTGCGCCATGCATTTCGAAAAAACACTTCATTCTTTTGGATAGAATATTTTCAACGCATCTT
>CAZHUN010000050.1:0-12834 GCA_964535725.1 uncultured archaeon | reverse complement strand
GCCACGTTGCCTTTGATGACCAAGTGCACGTCATACCCTAGCGAAGCGACCACGCTCGTGTGCTGGTCGGGATTCGTTCCCGACAGCAATTGGAGCGCGGCGCCCGCTTGGGAGTTCAAGTCGATCCAGTTCAAACACCCTGCCCCAACGCACATCTGCAAATTCGTATCCACTCTTCCACACCCGTTGGCGTCGCACACCGCCCTGCCATCAATGGCCATGTTCGTATCCAAACTCGTCGAATTTCCGTCCGCGGGCGGACGGTTCCACGACTGCGTGATGTTTCCAATCGTGACATTGACGTCCAAGTTTGTATCTTGTTGGGAGTAATTGAAATCTCCGGTTTGATTTCCATCCGCGTACAAGCGAATCGTGTAGTTTCCCACGGTCTTGGCATTCACGTCCCAAAAGTCAGAATACGAATTGTTCGCCTTCAAGTCCAAATTCGTCTGATTGTTGTCGTTGCCCGCCGAGCTGATGAGTTGCAGGCCTCCATTGGTCGCATTCATGTCCGCAAAGCCCTCGCAATCCGCTCCTGCGCAAAACTGGATGTTCGTGTCCACTCGCCCGCAATCGTAAAAACGGCACAAAGTCAACGAGTTCACGTTGAAATCCGTGCCCAGCAGTACTGCAAATTGATTCGTTGGAGCCGTGTACGCCACGTTCACGTCGCCGGCGATTACGAGCGTTACTCCGGACGGAAGATTGAGATTGGAATCGTTTGCACCATTACTCGCATTCCATGTCATAGTAATATTTCGACCAGTCGGGGCAACGCCGGCGTTATGCACGTTCAAATCCACTTCCACCACCAAACGATCTCCTCGAGCAAAAGTCACCGAGGCAAAGCCTCCCGTGGCAGTTCCCGTGCGCACGGCCGCCGTAGTCGTTGGACAACCGGCGGTCGCATTAAAGTATCGCGTAATGCGCTCGCCATTGCTATCGGTTGCTTTTACCCACCGATAAATAGCAAAAATAGGGTTTGATGTGTTATTCGCACCACTGACGAGACACTTGATGCCGGCTCGCCAAGTTCCGTTTGCCGTAATGGTTTGTGGAATCAGAGGGCGGGAAACAAAAGAAAGATCTTTTAAAACTGCGAGCGAAGTGCCGGTTGCAATGAGACGTGTCTTCAACTCTCCGCCTGGAAGATCCGACATTCCGTTAATGTCTTGCAAAATTGCTCCGCCATAGGCCGCTCCGCAGCCTCCTGCATCGCAGTTTCCGTCATTGGGCTTGGGCTCAGTAGGAAACCAAGGGGTTTGGTTCGTGTCTGCTTTTGCACGGAAATACATGATGGCGGACGGGTTCGCATCTGCGACCAAGACAAACCATCGTTCGCTTTCGATTCCGTTCCAAGCGCTCTTGAAATCGTACTTTACGGGAGGGATTTGCCTTTCAGGAGAGGCGACGTGATAGGAAGCGCGAAAAGAGTGCTCGTTCGTGTCCACATTCCACACGATTTTCTTGAACTCAGCATTCTCGTCCGAAACATTCACGTCGCTTTCAGACACCAACACATTCCACTCGACGGGAACAAATTCCACCAACTGGCCTTTTCCCAGATTCTGGTCGGACTGAATCTCAACGGACATGAGAACGTCAGCGTTTGGGGGAGACTTGTGTTGGCCGCACTTGTGACAGTCCACAAACCGATTGAACGTGTACGCGGGTTGGACAAGAGGAATCTCGATTGCGGGAGGAATTGACGGGGACGAAAAGGCGAACGCGTTGTCCGAAACGAAAGAAACTTCGACTGCAGACTGGTCGGACAAGTTCTGGTCCAACACCCAACCACTCTCGCACTTCTGGTTCTTCCACTCCAAACACTTCCACAACTGTTTCGTGTTCAACGGAGGAGACAATTTCAAGAGGCTGGCCGAAAAAACGAACTGGGAAGAGACGGAAAATCCGGAAACGACATCCACATTCGCGTCCAGTTTTTCCCTTCCCTTGATTTCGCCCAATTCCAGCAACGTGCCTCCTTTGTCCACTTGCACGGACTCGAAGACTGCCTTTTGCACAGAAAGAGAAACGTCCAAGAAAGACAATGTTGCATTGTACGAGCGCGCGGGAACGTCAATAGACTGTGTGGAAGAATACAAGGTTTCGCTGTTCGCGTCCGAAAGCGACAGCGCGGCCGAAAGGTTGGAAGGAGAAACCGTTACAGTAGGAACAGAAGGCGCCGGCGGAAGGAAAATGTTTTTCACGGAAACCCGCACAGAATTTTCCGAACAGTTTCCGTCCAAAAGGCACACCGACACTTGCACGTTGTAGTCTCCGTTGGAAACGCTCCACGAATTCCAATCTCCCGCAAAATGGTTCTCGAACAGCAAGGGACTGGAATAGAGCGGAACTCCGTTCGCGTCCAAAATGGAAAAGGAAGCGTTCTGCACCGCGTTCACGTCCTCGAAAGAAGGAACGACGAGCAAAGAGCCGGAAACGGCCGAACCTTCCAACGGAGAAGCGAGAATCCAATTCTGCCCCGCGGAGAGTGCCAGAGAAATGCCCAGCACGAGCGCTAACAATAGTATGGGAACGTGTGCTTGCATTTGCCCCTTGTCGAACAATTCCAATCCCTTCCTGCCCTTTCAAAAAAGCAGTTAAAGTTATTATGGATTGCGCAAAAGGGCACCCCGCTGGAAGCTATTTGGAAAGGGCTTCGAGTTCTTTACTGTAATTGTCTCTCTGCTTTTCCAACAACGCAATGTGCTTCGGGTCTTTTAGCAATGGCTTTTCCGCGTCCAATTCTTTCAACTTCCACTCCAAAAATTCTTTCCTGTCTCCCGCACCCTCGGCCTTGGAAGCCTTTAAGCCATATTCGGCCGCACGCGTCCACGCCTTGACGACATTGAGCGATCTTTTGGAAGTGGCGATTTCGAGCCTGGCCTGCAAGCCCTTCAACTTGAACTCATAGCCTTTCACCTTATCCCCATGGCGAAACGCCTCCGCCGCCAGAGTGTAAAACAAGCCCGCCTCTTGGCCGTGCTTCATTTGGAAAGTCGTTTTGCGAACATTCTTTTTCGGAGCGCCGCGCGGGCGCTTGAAAGGGCGAGGCATGAACTACACTTCGTCCTTCTTCTATAAAATGCTTGTCTTGCACGCCCCACCAACCGAAAAGGCTTAAATATGTATGGCGTGTGGTTTGGTAGGTATTGAGTATGAATTTATTACGGGTGATTGAATGCAAGAAGAAGTGAGCGTGGTGGGCGAGCGGGGCCAAATCACCATTCCAAAACCCATCCGAGAAAGGGAAGGAATCAAGCCCAAGGACAAAGTAGTGGTGAAGATTGAAGGCGACAGAATCGTAGTCGAAAAGGCATTGAGCAAAAAAGAGAAAGAAAGGGAAATGGCGGAAGGCTATCAAAAACTGGCCCGGGCAAGCAAGGAGATGGAAGAAGCGTGGAAGCACGCGAGCAAGGAAGCGGACGCGATGTTGGATGACTATTAAGCGCGGAGACATTGTACTAACCCGCCTGGAACCTGTGAAAGGTTCCGAGCAAGGAAAGACGAGGCCTTGCCTCGTCGTGCAAAACGACATCGGAAACAAGGTCAGCCCTACCACCATCGTCGCCGCCCTTACTTCCAAAATCGAAAAAGAATACCCGTTCACAGTCTTTCTCAAAAAAGGAGAAGCAAACCTGCCCAAGGACAGCCTTGTCCTATGCAACCAGATTCGAACTGTTTCCATCGAACACAGAATCGAGAAAAAACTTGGAACCCTCAAACCAGAAACCATGAAAAAAATAGACCAAGCACTCAAAGTGAGCCTCGCACTCGAAAGAGCCTCAACCTCTGCAACTGCCTTTCAAAAAGGGGGCTCTTTTTAACCGCGACGAAAAGTATAAAAGCGAGTCGTACAAAGTATAACTAGAGGTAATACTTTTTATGGAAGTGGATGCAATTGTGGGGCCGAAAGGGCAAGTGCTGATTCCCAAAAAGATGCGGGAAACGCACGGAATCCTTCCCGGAAGCCGCGTACGGCTTCGAGACGCGGGAAAATCGCTGGAAATATCGCCAGAAAAAAGCAATCCAGAGAAAGCGTTCGAAGAAATCGCCCGGCAAGTCAAATTCAAGGGAAAAATAGACTCCGACCGCTCGTACGACGAGATGATGGAAGAGCGGAGAAAAAAGGTGTTCCGTTGATTTATCTGGACGCGAACGTCTTCGTGTACGCGGCGCTCGACACGGAAGAAAAAGGAAAAAAGGCCCGAGAAATTGTGAAATCAGCCAACGAAGAAAAAAGAAGATACGCCACGAGCGCGGCGACTTTCGACGAAGTCGTTTGGAACATCCAACGAGAAGCCGGAAGAGCGCTCTCGCTCCGCGCCGGAAAAGAATTCCTATCCGTCTGGGGGATGACTATATTCCCCTACGATCGTACAACCGCATTCGAAGCACTGCACTGCATGCAACAATCCAACCTGCGACCGCGCGACGCGATCCACCTTGCCACCATGCGTTTGAACCACATCAAACGATTGGTTTCAGAAGACAGGGACTTCGACTCTGTCCCCGAAATCGACCGCATTCCAATCTCGAAAACCAAAATCTGACACAAGCCCCTTAAACGCTTTTCTCGCTCGTTAGGAATATGCTCATTGGTTTGGTTGGAAAACCTTCGGCCGGAAAAAGTTCGATGTTCTCGGCGGCGACATTGGTAGACGCAAAAATCGCCTCTTACCCGTTCACCACCATCGAACCCAACAAAGGGGTTGGATTCGTCCGCGTTGCGTGCGCGGACCAATTCTTCAACGTGCAATGCAATCCCCGCACTGGATTTTGTCATCAACACACGCGCTATGTGCCAGTAGACTTGTTGGATGTCGCCGGACTTGTCCCTGGCGCGCACGAAGGAAAGGGATTGGGAAACGCTTTTCTCTCCGACCTCTCGCGCGCGGATGTTCTCATCCACGTAGTGGACGCGTCGGGAAGCACGAACGAAAAAGGAGAAACCGTTCCCGCGAACAGCCACGATCCGTGTTTGGATGTTTCGTTCTTGGAAAACGAAATCGACTGGTGGTTCGAAGGCGTTTTGGACAAGAATTGGGCCAAAATCGCCAAACAACCCGTGGCGGGAATGAACGCGGCAGTCGAAGCCTTGATGGCACAGCTTTCAGGATTGAATATTTCGCGCTTTCAAATGGAACAATCGCTCGTGCACTTGAAACTCGACGAACAAAAGTTCAATGCGTGGAGTTTGGAAGACCGGAAAAACTTCGCCGCGCAATTGCGCAAGCGGAGCAAGCCGATTTTGATTGCAGCGAACAAAGCGGATATTCCGGGCGCGTTGGAAAACGTGGAAAAAATGAAAAAAGCGTTTCCCTCAACGAAAATCATCGCATGCAGCGCGCAAAACGAGTTGGTATTGAAGAAAGCCGCGAAAGCCGGAATGGTCGAATACTGGCCCGGAGACGCAGAATTCCAAAAACTCAAGCAAGGGAACGAAGCGCAAGAGAAAGCGTTTTCGTACGTTCAAGAAACTTTCGAAAAAATGCACGGAACCGGAGTACAGCAAGCATTGGAAAGCGCGTTGTTCGACGTGCTGCACTACATTCACGTGTTTCCCGGCGGAACGAAAAAATTGACAGACTCGCAAGGGAGAGTGTTGCCGGACTGTTTTTTGTTGCCGGCCAAAACCACTGCATTGGAGTTCGCGTTTTCCTTGCACTCGGATTTGGGAAACCATTTCATCCGCGCCATTGATGTGAAGACGCGGCAAACGGTGGGAAAAGAGCATGAATTGAAAGCCGGCGACGTCATCGAAATCGTGCACTCGGGCTAGAGCTCAAAATAAGTTCCAACATGGTATTTTTCTTGAAACTTTTTTAAAATTTCGTCTCGCAAAGACAATGGAAATTCTGATCGAATGTGGAGGAAAATCTTTCCTTTCTCGTCAACACGAACTCTGTCGAACGGAAAAGGAAAGTTTTCTTCAATTTTATTTTTTTCATGCTTCAAAATCTGCCGAAGAAGCCTTGCTTCTCCTTGTTTCATCACATTTCCAGAAGTTTCCATGGAATGCAGTCTTCTTTCAACCTCACCCATAACCTTGTCTGCCAACTTCTTTTCTTGAGAAACATCAATGATTCGTTCCGGAATTTTTCCGGCCGGAAGCTTCGACTTTTCTTCCAAAGCCTTCTCGGCCTCTTGTATTTTTTTCAAATGTTCTCGCTGTTCTTTGAAACGTTTGTTTGCACCACCGTAATCAGGATCTCCAGAAGAACGCTTGACTCCGCGAAACAACTGCTTCATTTCACTCGCCCTTTACTTCTTTAGCAATCATTTCGAGCGTCGCAGAATGCGAAGAAGGCATGCTTTGCGAAACCGTTTCCTTTTCCAACCGCTTCAGCGTGTACTGGTAGGCTTTCAACACGTCGTCCAATTCCATACTCCGCTTCTCGCGGGGGAGAGCAATGGCACGAAAGTAAATATCCACTAACTTGTGCGCGATTTCCTCGTTCGACGGATTCATGTGCAATTCCACGCTGCAAAACAATTTAAGGCTTTTCCAACCATTGCAAAGAGATTTTTAAGCGAAAGGCGCGCGTCTTTCCCTTCCCCTTTTGCACGGTCTCGCTTTCTACGATGCGCGCGTTCTCCAAGTCCGCGAGCATTCCCGACAAATGGCGTTGGGAAAATTGTTGTGATGATTTCTTTCCAAACTGTATGTAAATATCGCCGGAAGAAATTCCAGGCGATTCTTTGATGAGTTTCAACAGCAATTTCTGGTGCGCGTTCAAGAAAGGGATAGTCTTGCGCGCGGTTCCGGTTTCAATCTCGGCAAACGCTTTGCGCAAATGGGACAGCGAAACCTTGGAAGCGTTTTCCCTCTCCGCCAAGCGACCCGCGCGCAACAAGGATTCCAACGCAATGCGACAGTCTCCGCCCAATTTCGAAGCATGCGCGGCCGCCACGTTGACCAGTTCGTCTTCCAACACTTCGGGATGAAAAGCAAACGTGCAACGCTCTTTCAAAATGTCCTTCAACTCTTGCGGAGAATAGCGGGCGAACTCGATTTTTTGTTCCGCCAACGAACTCCGCACTCTCGCATCGAGTTGCGCGGTCAGCTCGGAATGGTTGGAAATCAACACAACATACAGTCGATTCGACTGGTGTTCGGAAACTCTCAGCAAATCGTACAACAAATTGCTTCCCTCTCCTTCCTGCAAGAGTTGGTCGA
This sequence comes from uncultured archaeon, assembly GCA_964535725.1. Lineage (GTDB taxonomy): Archaea > Iainarchaeota > Iainarchaeia > Iainarchaeales > UBA10191 > CAZHUN01. The sequence goes on along the minus strand of CAZHUN010000050.1, from coordinate 5,651 downwards.
ACTCATCCAATACAACAAGGGGGGAAAAATCCGCTTTTTTCATTCCTTCCAAAAACTTGGCATACGCTTCGTCTGTTGCAACCCCCCTTCTCGGCGAAGGAATGCCCAAAAAATTGGCCAAAAGGGAAAGAATGGAATGGCGGGTTTGGTGCTCGAAACAGTTCACATACACGTACTTCGCGCGATTGGAATACTCTTGCAGTTCGTTCAACACGAACTTCGCCGAAGCGGTTTTTCCCGTTCCGGTGGGGCCGAACAAAAAAACATTACTCCCGCGCTTTCCTTCTGCAATCGGCTGCAACGCGTGAACTATTTCGTCGATCTGCGCATCCCGATGAGGGAGTCTTTCGGGAACGAAATCCAAGTACAAGTACTTTTCGCTCTTGAACAAATCGTGCGAACGCGCTTTCGAAAAGAGGTTCGAAGCCATGCTAGAATGGAAGTCCAAGGCGGTTTAAAAGCGTTCTTCAACAGAAAGCGCGACGGAGGGGGCAAAAATTTAAACCTGCAAACGCTTGTCTTTGGCGTGAAAAAAGAAAAGATACTGTTCGAAGAGCTTCCATTGAATGCGCAGAGGGCCATCCTGCAAATTTTGAACCATCGAGATCGAATTAGCCAAAACTTCGTGATGGGAACGACTGTCAACGCCATAGCCGCATTCTTTGGAGCCACACAAAAAGAAAAACTCGTCGCGCTCCCTCCCCTTATCGCCATGGTTTGGGTCGACAAAAAAATGGTCAAATCGCTCGTGACTGGCGACCATCAAGAAACCTATTGGAGGGAAGAGAAATGGCTGCATTCTGCCCTCTTCAAAGCCAAAAACAAGAAAGTAAATTCCCTTTTCGCCAAATACCCTTTTGTTGTTGTCGATGCAAGGGGAAACTTGGTCGGAAAAGAGGCCGCGCCGCGAATCGGAAATCTTTCAATTGGTCGGAGAAGACTACCGACCCAAAAAAAATACGAAGAGTTATGGCCGAAACCATCCACACTCATGAAAAAGCGCAAGGCAAGAAGATAGAATTTAAAGGATTGACCGGAAAAGTGGCTTCGACAGAATTTAAAGGAGCGAAATGGGTTTCTCACGGACGCAAAAAATGGAATTCGTTGAATCCTTTCACTGGCAAAAGCGCAAACCCTACCACAAAGACGTTGAACCGTACATGGTCGAATATGCCATCGAACATGCGGAACGCTTTCAACGCGACAAGCACCACCAGAACGCGCTGAACGCGCGCTGCAAGATTCCGCAAAACGGGCGAACGCTCAAAGTAGTGTTTCGCCCCATTGGCAGGGGAAAAGTTAAATTGATTACCGCCTATTATGAGGACTAGTATGAAGAAAGAAACGTGGTACGATAGGGAAGAAGACATTCTGGGAATCCAGCTCTCTCGCGGAGCATACTGGAAGAGCGTCGAGCTCTCGAACGGAATCGTTTTCGACATTTCCAAAACCGGAAAGATTTTGGGAATCGAAGTCCCGAACGCCAAACGCGTTTTCTCTGGAAAGACGAAAAAGGTATTGCAAGCCGCGCTTGCCGCCCAAACATGAAAAATAAAACCCAAGCCAAGGGACTTTCCTGCGCCAATTGTGGAAAAATAGCAAAAGAAACAAAGCTCCGCTTTCAAAACAAAATCTTAGACGGTTGGAAGTGCGCCAACTGCGGAGAAGAATACTTCGAACCTCTCGAGGCCGAAAAGATTCTCTTGCTCAACAAACTCCAAAAATCCGGGTTCGACGTCAAGTTGGGACAGATTAAAAGCAATTTGATTGTAAGAATTCCAAAAGAAGCGCAAAAAGCGTTGAACCTGCACAAGGGAGAAATCCTCAAACTTAAAGTCGCCTCTCCCCACAAAATCGAACTCGAGGCGCAAAATGCATGAAATGCCCGAAATGCAGTTCTCCGATGCAAGAAGGAACGGACAAAACGCCGGAAGGATTCAGCTACCCTATTCCAAATGCCATTCGTGCGGCGAAGAGATTGTGAACATGAAACAACTGCACGAAGTGGCGCAAAAGTATCGCACCGTCTCGCGCTGAAAAATTTCCCGCTTTAAAAGCGGCTCGACCGGAAAACCGCTCTCGAAAGGGCATTTAAAAAACTCGAAAGTGCTACTTCTACCATGTCTTTCCATACAGCAATCGAAGAAGCCGTGCAACGCATTCGCTCCAACAGAGAAAACCAGCAACAAGCGTGGAAATCGTTGGAATTTTTGCGCGAAAAGGATTTGAAATCGTTCGGAAACGAGTTTTTGGAATCCGCTTTCGCTTCGCCCGTGCATTCCATTGAATTGGAGGGAAAAATCGCCGGAACCGACTCGGGATTCGAAAAGCAAGAACTGCATGCGCTCGACTTAACCTTGATTCGTGCGGGAGCCGTTTGTTTCCGCTACGAAAAAAACGCGTTGAAAGAATGCACGTACTGGCCTTCTTCGTTCACCTATCCGGAACCGTTTTTGGGCTCTCGCGCCTTGGAAAGAGAAGACAGCGAAAAAAGCGTTTCCGTCCAACGATTGTTAAAAGAAGTGGAAGCGTGCGCGAAAATCATCGAACGCGATTCTCCTTCGTTCGCTTTTTTGGACGGAAGTTTGGTGCCGCAGTTCCAAGACAAGCCCAACGGCAAAAGCGATTTGTCGTTCTCGTACGAAACATTAGTGTACAGCTTTCAAAAACTGTACGAACTCGCCGAAAAAAAACAATGCCAATTGATTGGATGCGTGGAAGATTCTCGCGGAACGCGCATCAAGCAAATGCTGGAAGAGAGTTTGCGCGAAAACCTGAACGGACTCAACGATATTGCGCTCCTCGAAGGATTGTTGAAGAAAGGAGAACGGAGTTTCGTTTTTTCGTACACGAAAAATGCGCAAGAACATGCGATTGTGAAAGACTTTTCTCCCAAGTGGCAGGAATCCCTGCACGCGTTTTACCTTCGCCCGAGTTTGTACGATGTTCCGCTGCGCGTCGAGTTTATTTCCAACACTCCATTGGAAGACGTACAACGCGTTTCGGAAATGGTTTATGCCCAAGCCGGCGCGCACCAGGAGTACGCGTTTCCCGCCGTGCTCATCGAAGCGGACTTGCGCGCCAAATTGCGACCGGAAGAAGTTCGACTCGTGAATGACAGGGTTTTTGACCAGATTGGAAGACATGTGACAGTATTCAAACGAAGAGACCGGAGACCGTTCGCATGAGGAAGTTTTATATACTTTGTATACAATATATACTTTGGTGATTGTATGGTGAAGATGTTACGGGTGCAGGATTCAACGTATGCGCTGGTCATGCGCGAAGTGGGAAGACAGCAGCGCGACCGCGGAAAATTCATCAGCGTGGATGAGGCATTACGGCAAATGCTGCTCTCCAAAGACAAGAAAGATCCCAAAGCGTGGGAGAAATGGTATAATTTACGCTTCAACGGTCCAAAGACCAACGCAGTGGAAGAAATCGATACAACACAATGAGGGGAAAAGAATGGCTTTCGTAGATGCAAACGTGTGGATTGGATTCCTGAACAACAAAGACGCGTGGCACGAGAGCGCCCAAGAGTTGATGCCCCAAATCCAAAACGAGAATATTTTCGTCACGGAAGGAATCGTTCACGAAACCGTAAACTTCCTCTATCAACGATGCGGGCGAGAAATCGCCCAACATGCGCTCGAATTGTTTTCCACCACACCCAACATCGAAATCCTGTTCCTGGACGGTGAAACGTGGCAAGAAGAGCGCAAAGCGTTCCGCGAAAACGATTTCTCGCTCACCGACGCCCAAATCGTCGCCTTCATGAAAGTGCTGAAGGACAAGAAACTATACACGTTCGACCAGCACTTCCGCCAAGTGAAAGGAATCCAACTCGTCAGCGGGGCGAAAAAATGACCGAAACACTCGGAACTGTTGTCAGCACGATGGAAGGGCCTTCTCCCAACAGCGTCGATTTTGTCGTGGACAAGGAAACCGTTCACCGCGGACAGTACGTGGAAATGGAGTACAGCGAAGGAACCATGATTTGTTTGGTTCAGAACGTCGTGAAAACCAACCGCTACTTCGAGCGTGCGGAAAGCGTGAAAGAATTCGAAAAAAACGGCCGCGCCATGTTCGAACAGTTTCCAGTCGGGGAATGGGAGTACTTGCTCGCGCAAACCAAACCTCTTGGAGTTTATGGAAAGGACGGCAGAATCAAGCGTCCAACGTTTCCGCCTTCCCCAGGAACCAAAGTTTCGCTCGCGCGAAAAGAAATGCTCAAAGATTTCATGGGAATGAAAGAAGACGGACTGCACTTGGGAGAAATTTCCTACCACGAAGTTCCCGTCAACATCGAAATGTCGCGCCTTTTGCAAAAACATCTTGCGATTTTGGCAATGTCGGGTAGCGGAAAAAGTTTTTTATGTGGCGTTCTAATCGAAGAACTGTTAGACCGTCCAAAAGAAAAAGGACGAATTGCCGTCATATTGTTGGATCCACATGGAGAATATGTAGGATTGGCAACCCCACCAACAGACAAGAAATTCAAAGACTACTCTTCCAAAGTCAAAATCGTGCGCTCGAAAAACGTGAAAGTCGGCGTTTCCAAACTGAACTCTGGAATCTTGCAAAGCATTTTGAGCGATTTGAGCGCCACGCAGCGGAGAGAGCTATCGCGCGTGCTGGAAAATTTGAAACAGGAAATGCGTTCGGGATTGGGACCCTTTGGACTGCCTGCAGTTCGAAAAGCCATCGAAGAGGACGAAGACTTGAACGAGAACACGCAAAAGGCCGTCCTTGCAAGAGTGGCGGAATTGGAAGAATTGCGATTGTTCGACGAAACAGATTCTTTCTCCCTGAACGATATGGCGCGGCCGGGACAACTCACCATCATCGACTTGAGCGACGAGATTTCGCAAAAGCGCAAGCAAATCATCGCCGCCTACTTTGGAAGAAAACTGTTCGACGAGCGAAGGCGCAAAGCAATCCCGCCATTCTTGTACATTATCGAGGAGAGCCACCAGTTCGTGCCTGAGGGAAGGGCGGAGTACGCTATCGCAAAATCAACCATCGAAACCATCGCGCGCGAGGGGAGAAAGTTCGGCGCTGCAATATGCTTGATTTCGCAACGGCCGAAAAGGCTCAGCACGACCGCGTTGAGCCAATGCAATACACACATTTTACTGCGAATGACCAACCCCTATGATTTGAAGCACGTTTCGGAAACTTCCGAAGGGTTGGACGCGAACAGCGAAAAGATGATTTCTTCCCTGCGTACGGGAGAAGCGTTGATGGTCGGAGAAGGAGTAAACTTTCCATTATTCTTCAGCGTGCGCAAGCGATACTCGCAAGAAGGCAATTTGGGAGCTTCGTTGGAAAAGGCGGCGAAAGACTTCGAAGAGAACAAAGAAAAAGAAACCGACGAGAGCGAAGAATTTTTGTAGGAATCCGCATGGCATTCTGGAAACGGGTTTTTGAACGGTTCAGAGAATCTCGCCACACCGGTTTTGGAAATATTGTTGTAAAAAAAGTCAACCCGGCAAAGATTGGCTTGTTTTGGAAAGAGTACGCATCAGGACAAAAAAAATCCAAACCAATTGAGACTGTCAGAAACAGAATGGTTTTTGCGTTAACTCCCTCGATATTGGCCACGGTAAGAAAATTCAAAACCGAACGGGAAGCCAAAACCTATGCTC
>CAZHUN010000049.1:0-1919 GCA_964535725.1 uncultured archaeon | reverse complement strand
ATGCTCTGCGGTCGGAAGAAGTATTCAGGTATTTTAAGGAACAGAAAACAAAACACTTCGAACTTCACCCTGTAGAATTTTTCAGCCAACACGAAAACCTTCTCTTGGAACGAGTGTTCATGGCCCCCAGCGTCGAAAACTGGCAAGATTTGATGCTGGAAAGAACTCGGTTCTTCAACCGATATTCTCGCAATTTCTTGAGAAAACTAGAAGAAAAGAAAGTTTCTCCGGCCGAAATACAACAACCGCTTGCGCGCGCTTTGCACGAGTTCAATGAAATAGCGAAAAAATACTCAATAAAAAAAAAATATTTGTTGGATCGCAACCCTTCTAACATTCTCCTCCTGGACTACGATCCCAAAAAAGAACAATTCTTGTTCGTCTACATCGACATTGGCGAATCCATTAGCGAAGAAATCGACTATTAAATTCCAACCGAACAGGAAACTCCAAACGCATTGTGTTTTCGCTAAAGTTTTTTCTTCAACCGTTCGAACGTTTCTTCCAGCGCTTTCCATTTCTCGGCTTTTTCGACGATGGATGCTTTTTCGGGAACTTCTTTTTCGAGCATTTCTTTTACAACCGAAAACTTCGTTGCCTTGATTTCAACGCGAACGTCGTCGGGCAGCATGGGAAGGAACGGAATTATTTCTTTCAAAAAGTCTCCTTTTTTCAGGTGCTGTTTGAACTCTTCTTCTGGCATTTCTTGCAAAAACCCGACCAACAAACCGATGGCTTCACTCATGGGATTTCGCCTTCATCTCGTGCGCCATGTTCCAAATGGACTCGATGTGCTCTTGTTCGAGATATTGGGACAAGGCGGCCATCACTTGCTGTTGTTGTTGAAAATTTTCAAAATGGATTTTGGAAACGAGAGACGCGGCAAAAGCGGTCTTGGACAACGCCCCCTGCCGAGCGTAATGCAACAGCAATCGAATGCGTTCTTCGTCCGACAAGTCTTCGAACCTTTCCACGACCTGCTCTTCCCGGACCATGACTGCTTTTTCGTGCTTTTGCTTCTCCTCGGCCATCACGCGTGCTCGCTCTTCCGGAGTCAAACTTTGCAAGTCTTTCAACGTCTCTTTCGCACGGTCGTAAAATTCTTTGGAAGTGTCGTGCAATTGCCGTGTGGAGTCTAAAAGTGACGCGTGCTTTTCGCCAGATTTCTTTCCCGAATGCGTGTGCAAAGGCATGGCATACATTGGACGGTTCTGGAATAAAAGACCTGCCTTCGAACTTGAAAAAGCGAACAATGCAAGCCAGTGCCACTGGAAGTGGCACGCGTCGCCGGCTCACGCAAGAGCCGGGGCATGACCGGAAAACTGCTGTCCCAAAACCACATATATACGGGTCAACGGCAATGCATGCATGACTCCCAACCCGCTTTTTTTGTCCCGCGTCAGCTATGTGCCAGAAAAGAGGCAAATCATCGTCCAATGGCAGAACGGAAGCGAATTTTACAGCGCGCGTTTTTCCTTCCTACCCAAACTGTATGTTTCTGCGTTGAATGTTTCGAAAGAAGCCATCGAGGAGCTGCTAGAAAAGTTTTCCACCAAAACCGTTCGATGGAATTGGAACGAAAAAGTATGCACAATTGAAACCGCCACGTTTGAAGAATTAAAGTCAGTTTCTCGACTGCTGGAAAAATCGTTTTTGTGGAACGTGCGCGTGTTAGAACCCGAACGACAGTTTTTGTCCGAACAATCGTGGAGCTACGGCCAACCTTTTGCAGTCGGGGAAAAGCTCGAACCCTTGCCTTTCCTTCAAGCACCTTCCGTGAAAGTAGAAGGATGGTTGAACGAGTACCGTTCCACAGTGGAAGCACTCTCGGAAGAAAGCAGGACAGACTTATTGGAAGAGTTTGCATGGAGTTTTTGGTTGAAAGTTCCCCTATTGGAGGCACCGCGTTCGGAAAAAGA
>CAZHUN010000048.1:0-6987 GCA_964535725.1 uncultured archaeon | reverse complement strand
ATTCTACGTGATAGACCGCGCAAACAATGACAGCAATTCAAGCAATTCCAATTTCTCTACCGTCTACGTGCTCCAAGACACGAATTCTCCCACCATTATTTCGGATGTAAATGCAGGAACTTGGCAAGGCATTCAAGGAGTAAGGCTAACGTTCACGTGCGTCGACACGGCAGGATGCAGAGATGTAAACTACAAACTAGACTCGAACTCGGGAACCGGAACAAACTATTCCACAACCGATTGGAATGTATTGGCGTTTTCCGGAGAACGAGCCGTGGATTCCAACTCTTTCATCCTGCCTTTCTTGGACGGAAATTTTGGCGTAGATTTCAACGCCCGAGATCAGGCAGGAAGAGGAACCGGAGACGCAAACGCATACGTACTACAAGACACAACCGCACCCGCATTGAGCAGTGACCAAAATACCGGCTCTCAAAGCGTGGATGCCAATATTCACTTGAGCGCTTCGGATGCCGGTAGTGGAGTGCGCGACATCAACTATCGCATTGACTCGGATTCGACAAATGCGGTTTCAATGGGTTCTTGGAAGGCGTTCGACCAAAACATTTTCATTATAACAGATGGCAATTGGGCCATTGACTTCAATGCAACCGACAATTTGGGAAACACGTCTAGCACGACGCGCATTTTTGTGCTCATCAACGTATCCTCCACTTCTTCCACAACTTCTTCCACCAGTGGAGACAATTATTGCAGTCAATTTGGATTCGTTTGTTCGGTTTCGCAAACGTGTTCCGGACAATGGTTGAACGCCACAGACACGGCACGATGTTGCAATACTCCATGCCAAACTCAGACCGACCAAAACATGGTCGACTCAAATCAGCAGCCGGATTCGAACCAAAACTCTCCCACGCCTTCCTCACCCGGAGGAACCATAAAACCTCCCGCTCTCGACGCGAACCAAGTTCCAAGCCCACTCGAAATTGAACCTGAAGACCAGCCTCCGGCCGGCGAAACCCCGCCACGCTGGATAGAATTAATCGTCCAAGCGTTTCAAGACTTTTGGACGTGGTTGTGGGGGTTGCTGTTCGATGCAGGCCCCTAAAATTCTATACTTCAAAAAAAACTAGACCAACCTTGGGCGGGTTTCGAACAGTTTTTCGTCCTTGTAAAGCCATACTCCGTTCGAGGGAAGTGCTTTCCACACGCCCCGAAACCCTTTCTCTTTCACTTGGTCGAAATAGTGTTGAACGTCCGACAATTGTTTTTTCGAATTTTCCACATCAGGAGAATATTCTTTCGCTTTCAACCCTTTGCAAAACGAATACAATTCGACGAGTTTCGCGTTCTCGTTTCTTCCGATCAAGGGAAACAATTCGCACTGTTTGGGCCGGGCGGCATGAATGGAACATTTTTTGTCCGCGCCGTCATAGTGCACGCAAACGCCTTCCTCTCGTTTCAGTGCAACGCTCGGCAAGAGCAAAAAATGCTGCGCGTCGGTATACCGCAAAACCGCTTCTTTGACGAGCGGATGCAATTCTTGCTTGGAAATGGCAAGCGGATTGGGAGACGCGTCGAAGGGAAACAATTGCAAGAATACCGTGCAAAAGCGTTCGAGATATTCGGACAAAGAAAGGCCTTTGAATTGGGCCTGGGCCTCGGCTTCTTCCGGCAGCAACGTAATCCAATATTTTTTGCAACAATGGCCACAATTTTTGCACTCGAACTTTGAAAAATGCATTTCAACTCTACATAAAGAATGGCTTTTAAGGGGTTGCAAATGCCTGTTTTAGGGTTTTGCCCGAATGGCCAATGGCAGCGCAATTTTTGTAAAGCGGAGGTTGCAATCGCTTTTAGTTTTTTGGTTTTGGTTCTATTCCCGGCCCTCGGGCCGAAATCTACGCCAGAATCATCACCCAAAACTTGAAACTAGTACCAAAACGAGAGATTTTCAACTAAGCCGTATGACGAGGTTAATCCCTGCTGAAAAAAGGAAATAATTGGCCATCTTTCGGCGAAGATGGTGCGGTGACCGCGGACGCAACCAGCGTGGGCGAGCCGAGGCCAAACTTTAACGCTATATGGTATTAATTATCGTATTTATGACGAAGTTTAGTGCTAAATAGCACTATTTTTATAGTTTTGGTGGCTTTTTAGTGTATGGTTTCAAAATACGACCTTTTGTATTCGGTGTTTCTAAACGAAGGGCTGACCGCTGCCCAACTGGTACGAAAGCTTGGAAAAACACCGGTCGAATATGATTCCTTTCATAAGTACCTCAAAGGTCTTGTGGATGAAGGACTTCTCAGTATCGACCAGAAAAAATATTTTGTGGGAAAAGATGAACACGCGCGGAAATTTCTTCGGATAATTGATTTTTGTGTAAGAAACAGAATCGATTACAATGAACTGTTTTTGGAGAAGACGGTTGAGTTCATCGAACTTGGATTAAAATCCAAATCCATCGAAAACTTGCCGTTTAACAGCAAAACAATTGCACGAATTTCTGCATTCTTATCAAAGCATGGTTTTATTTTAATCGAATCCAAAAAACCGTTTTCGGCGGCAATTGTATGCCCGAATTTTTTGCAGACTGTAGTTGCGTTATTTACGAAAAAGGTTGAAGTGAACTCTGGGCAAGTATTTGAACACGCGGATGAAGAAAAATTGAACGCACAACTCGAGCGCGAATTTTCTGCTTTTAAAAAATCCTCAAAACAAATAAATATCGATGATGAAGTCCGATTTATTCACCGAAGCCTTTCGCTTGAAGGAAATACGATGACATTGTCTGAAACAGAGCGACTGATCAAGGAAAATATTCCGCCTAAAGCTCGGACTTTTCTAGAGATGAAGGAAACAGTTGATTACAAGAAAGCGCTTGATAGTCTGTTAAATGACAAAAACGAGCTTGATTTGAATAAAGTGCTTGCGTTTCATGCGCGAGCAATGGATTCTCTTGAAGCAGGAGCCGGAAAGCTGCGCCTGCAAAACGTCAAAATAAAAGGAAATCCCGAATTCAAGACTGCAGATTGGACGGACGTTCCAAGAAAACTCGAGGATTTGTTCGAGTATTACAAGCAAAATATTTACAAAAAAACGAAACCGTCGCAATCAGTTGAAATGTCCGCTTTTTTGCACAGCGAATTCCAGCGAATCCACCCGTTCATCGATGGTAATTCAAGAACGTCAAGAGCCATCTTTGCCCACACCCTATTGCTAAAAGGTTTTCCGCTGATCGCATTTCCGGCCGGTTTCATAGAACCTTACATGGCTTTGACCAAACTATCAAAAGAAAGAAACGACAAGCATTTTGCTGTTTTCATGAAACAACTTGCGCTGCACTCGCTAAAACAAACCAACCAAAAACTAAAATATGCATAATTTCGACTGTTCTCCCGACTGCTTTGCACCTAAATAGGCACTTGCACCTTTATTCGCCAACCTGCACCCAAATTCCAATTTAATGAATAACTGAATCTAAAACTTACACGCTTTCGCATAAAACAAACTCTCTATCCGAACAAACTACTTGTTCTTCTCCTTAATATCTTCCAACGCCCAAGCCACAATTGCGGCAAACAAACTTTGAAAAATGCATTTCAACTCTACATAAAGAATGGCTTTTAAGGGGTTGTAAATCTTTGTTCTAATGCGGCCCGGGTGACGCAATGGTAGCGTACCACTCCTGTAAAGTGGAAGTTGAGGGTTCAAGTCCCTCTCCGGGCTCTCCATCCAAACTTTTTAATACTGCCAATTCCTCTTATGCGCATGGAAGACGAGTACATTCAGTTAGTGGCGAATTACGGCGAGTGGAAGGCCGTGAAAAAACTGAAAATAGAACCCGCAACCGATGCGCGCACGGTTTTGCAGTTTTTGGCCTCGTTGGGAATTTCTCTTGATAATAAAATCGAGCAAAACCTTCGAAAAAGCGTGGAAATCCAAAAATTGGACGCGGTGCTCGCAGAACTTCCGAAGGGAAAGAGCGAGGAGGAAATTTCGGAAATATTGAAAGCGGTTTCTTCGGGAAAAGTGAACAAAGTGATTGCAGAAATTTCCAAAGCGAAAGAAATTTCGGGAAAAGAACTGGCGGAATTGCAAGAATTTTGCAAAGTGTATGCCCTCAAAAAAGCCTTGAAAGAGTCTGGATTGTTTATTGATTACTCCGCAGTTCATTTGCAGATTCCGGGAATGAAGAAAAGCAAGGCCAAGAAGGCGGAATGATGCCTCGATTCAAATTTTTGGAACGCGGTTTGGGCATTCGAAAAAAGGTCAACACTGTTCTCGACCTAATTGACCAGCGAAGGCTTGATGGTATTCAAAACCAAAAAGTGGACAAAGTTTTGGGAAAAACGAGGCAAAAGCTGCGAGCCGAACTCCACGAGCCCGCACGCGTGAAAGGAAAAAATTTTAACAAAGCAACCTATTCGAGAAAAGAGTTGAAACAAACGTGAGCCTTCTTAGCACACTCTATTAAACTTGTTTTTCGTGCTAATTGTTTGGACTCGTTGCGAGCGGAGCGAGCCAGTCCGATTGAGCGGAGCGAAAATCGGACGCGGACTCGACCTACGCGATGGTCGGGGGCTGTAGTCTAGCCTGGTAGGACCCTAGCTTTGGGACCAAGCCTTTCTTTCTTTTCCAAAAAGAAAGAAAGTCTACGGTCTATCCCAAGAAAGAAAAAGGATGGAAAGTGCTTGGCAAGCGAGTTAGAAACCCCGGTTCAAATCCGGGCAGCCCCAACTCTCCGCGCATTTAAATACTAGTTCGATGCTGTTCCACAGTATGTTCAACGAGTGGTTTGACGCGTTTTGGAATCCGACCAATGCATTTGAGGCCGGAAAGCGCAATGCGAGCCTTGTCCAAGGAATCAAGAATTACACGTTGATTCCCGTTGTTTTGGCGTTCTTGTTCGGCGCGCTGGTTTCTGCAGCTTCTTCCATGCTGGGCGGCGCGTTGGCCATGGTTCCGGGCGCAGGCGCGATTTTGGGAATCGGCGTGTACGCGTTTGCCTTGTTTCCCATTGCGGCTTTTTTGCTGATTGCCGTGTTTTCGCTTTTGAGCGCGGCTTTTTTTCTCGCCGGCGCAAAATTGATGGGCAGCAATGTCAAGTTCACTGTGCTGTATTATTTGACGTCGTTGTACTTGCCCGCGTTTTACCTCATTTTGATTGGAATGGTCATCTTGCTCATTGCCGGCCTTGTGTTGACGCCTTTTTTGATTGGAATTCCGATTTTGATGTTCGGCTACGCGCTAGTTTATTCCGTGCTTTTTTACTATATTTACTTGTACTGGGTGGCGTTGAAAGTGGCCACGGGATTGTCCAATCAGAAAGTGGTCCTCGCCGAAGCGATTGGATATTTTTTGCTTTTCATAGTACTCGTAGTCCTCATCGGATTTATTGTTGGAGCCGTCATTGCCACAACAGGAATTCCCATTCCGGCCAATACCGGCCTGCCGTACTAGTTTCGCGCCCGTAGGACAAAACCTCTATTAACCTAATTTGGCACAACAATTCAAGCGATGCCGAAGCACGGTTGTAACGATAAAGAGCCAGTCCAATCGAGCGGAACGCGAAGATTGGACGCGTTGTCGACCGGCGCAACGGTCGGGGGCTGTAGTCTAGCCTGGTAGGACCCTACCTTGGGGTGGTAGAAACCGGAGTTCGAATCTCCGCGGCCCCATTTTGGAAAAAAAATGGAGAAAAGAAAATGTTGTACGTTTCGTGGTCGAGAATTGTTTTCGGCCTTTTCGTCCTGGCTGCGGGAATCACGTGGTTGGGAAACGAGTTGAAGTGGTGGGATATTCCCTTTCCCTTCTGGCCGGTAGTCGCAGTAGTGGTTGGAGTGGCGTTGTTGGCGGGCGCGGTACAGTTTCGCAAGCGAAAGGACGAGTTTTTCTAAAAAGGTTCTGCCGAAGGCTTTTTTCCCAAGGCTTTTTTGCAAAAAGGCTTTGCCGAAGGCAGATTTGAGAAGGGAGGTATCGGAACCGCAGGTTCTGATTGCCGAAGGCGGTTTTCGCAAACGTTTTTTGAAAAGGTTTAAATGGTCCGAACGATTGAATGGTATATGTTGTTGCCGTTCGACGTGCAAGCCGTTTACTGGGCGCAAGGTTTGGCAACGCCATTGTTGGACACGGTTTTCAAGTACATTTCATTTCTCGGCCATCCCGTGTTTTGGGCGTTGATCGCCGCGTGGATGTTTTGGTCGAGAAAAGAAAAAGAATCGTTCTACTTGATGGCATTGGTAGGAGTTTCTTCCGCTGTCGCGGGAGTGTTGAAATTTACATTCCAACAACCGCGTCCTTCTCCGGCCGAGTTTCGTGTTTTGGAAGCGAACAATAGTTTCGGCTTTCCTTCCGGCCACGCTGCATTGGCTGCTGCCGTTTTCGCGTTTTACGAAAAAAGGATCAAATCCCATTGGAAAATCGTTGCAGGAGTTCTCGTACTGTTGGTCGCGTTTTCGCGATTGTATTTGGGCGCGCACTTTTTGAGCGACGTGCTGGCGGGAATTGTGTTGGGGTTGTTGGTGGGAAAGTTCATGTTGTGGACGAAGTCTCGCACCCAGCACATGCATTTCAAAGTTTCTTTGGTGCAAGAAGAATTGGCTTTGTTTGTGTTGGTCGCGCTTTCGCTCGCGTTCGTGTACGTGTTTGAAGATTTCATGTTGTTCGCGTTGTTTTTGGGATATTTTTTCGGCTACGCATTCTACCGCCAGTTGGGCTTGAAACAGTCCGGCCACAGTTTGGAGCGCAAGTTGTACGGTTTTGTCGGGCTCGGAATTTTTGTACTTTCGTTCGCTTTTTCTCCCTCACTCGAGCGCCAGTTCTTTTCGCTGTTGATGGCCGGCGTGTGGATTTCGTTTCTCTATCCGTTAGCCGTGGAAGCGTATTTGAAGCCGAAAAAGCAAGCGCTTTCTTCCGACTTTCGTCTGGGAACGGAACGTTGGACGACACCGTTGCACTTGGTGCATCGCAAGGTCCGCGAAAAAGCCCGCCGCGCGAAAGTGAGAATAAAAGCGCGCGTTT
>CAZHUN010000047.1:0-8354 GCA_964535725.1 uncultured archaeon | reverse complement strand
ATCCAAATTTTCTTTTCAAACTTTTTCGCTTCCAGTAATTGATAGAACAAGGCAAGCGCACCAAGCACGAGCAGCCAGGCAAAAAACTCGTAATAGCGGTTGAAGAACTTGAAAGTGATGGGATTCAGTACCCAAATTAATCCAAGAAGCAGGCCTGACTCAATCGAAAAGCCGAATCGTTTTCCCAGCCATGCAAATACAAATGGTGCAAGCAATCGAAGTAAGAGTAATGAAAGGCCAAGTGGCAACGTGGCCGTCCCAACTCCTGCTTTCCAGAGTATGTAAGGCAGAACTCCAGGTAACGGTCCTTCGAAGACTCCCAGAGGGAGTCCCAAATGATGGGATTCCAGCCAAGACGTGGGAAACCATGATTCAGAAAAGTTTTGATACCTAACCGCGTAACCGATGAAGTCGAATGCCAAGTCGTCGCGGAGCGAAGTTTGAACGGTTGCCAAGACGAGAAACACGTACAATGCCGCGATGGCAATCCATGCCGCTTTTTTTTGCCAGTTCACACTTTCACCTTGGTTTCGGAAAACGACTTCCAGTCCATGCCCAGTCCGTGCAATGCCCACACTCCGAGAACGGCGACGACCAGGTATTGGGAAATGTGCGTCACAAACGCGGCCGCAACCGCCTTTTCCACCGGATATCCGAGTCCCGAAAGCACGATGACGAACGCGGCTTCGTACGTTCCCAAAAATCCCGGCGCGCTCGGAATGAGGGTGCTGAGTCCGACAAAAGTGGCCAACAGCAACGCTTGCGGAATCGAGAGCGGGATTCCCAAAACGAACGCCATTCCTCCGAACAGCGCGACTTCAATGCTCCACACCAAAACGCTCGAACCCCACACTTTTCCATTTTCTCCCAATCCGTTTTGGAACACTTTTCCCCCCGCAACCAAATCGTGAAACCGTTTTCGGATTTTTTCTTCTTTAAACGGGAGCTTTTTCAACAACGGCCAAAACATTTTGAAAGCCTTTTCCGGAAACGCCAATACGAGCATTGCGCCCGCAAACAAAGCAACCGGCACAATGAGATACCCGAGATATCCTTCCACGCTTTTCGAAGCTGTCAGGATAAACGCGATGGCAAATCCAGTCAATAGAATAATTCCATCCATCAACCTTTCCACCAACACTGTGGAAAGCGCTTGCAGTTTGCCGATGGCTTTGCGTTTGGACAGCGCGTACGCGCGCACGATTTCTCCCAAGCGTGCGGGCAACATGTTGTTGGCCAAAAACCCGATGTTGACCAAGTGAAACGATTCCCAAAACCCGAGCTTGGCGGTCGGCGCAACAATCCACTGGCTGCGCACTGCCCTTGCAACAAACCCGAAAACGTATACAAGGCAAACCAACAACCATAATCGCACGTCGATTTGTGAAATTTCTTGGGCTACTTTTTGCAAATTAACCGAGTACAATATCCATGCAATCAATGCAATGCTGACCATCCAAGAAAGGACATACCGTTTTTTCATTCCAAACCCCTGATATATTGTTCGATTCTCCGAACGATGGGGAGTTCGCCGATCTTGGCCGGCTTCAGCTTTTCCGCGCGTCCGACCGCCTTTTCCAATTCTTTCACGTCTTCCACGCAAACACACTTTCCCTCGCGCTCGAGCGCCCGGCCTAATTCCAGCTGGTGGTCGTTCGTATGCTCTCCAAAACGCTGCAACCGCGGAACAACAACGAGCCTTTTTTGGAAGGAAAGCGCATGAATGATAGTTCCCGCTCCGCCGTGCGAAACGACGATGTCCGAATTTTGGAATTTTTCGTCATACTCTCTCTCGTCCAGCATTTTCTTCCACTCGATATTTTTCGGAACGAAACTGCAATGCCCGGCCTGGGCGAAGCACGTCCATTTTTTTTTCGCGCACAATTCGTCCACTGCCGTCAACAACCGGTCGAACGGCTGAGGATGAGTTCCAACCGTACAAAATAGGAACCAACGGTTCCTATTACCCCCCTTTTTGTTCGTCATACCACGGCTCCGTGGAATTCGGCGTTGGGAAAAAATTCCAGATTCTCTTTCCATTGCACCAAAAACAAGTCTGCAAACATGTACATTATTTTTCCGCTCAACGACGGTTCTCGAATGCGCGCCAAACTTTCGACGAAAACGATTTTGGCTCCGAACAGTTTCGCCCACAAACAGAATGGCACTGCCACGTCAGCTCCCGTCGAAATGACGATGTCCGGCTTTTCGTCAAATGCGATTTTGAGGCTTTGGAAAATGTTTTTCAGGAGCTTGAACGGGTTTCGCCGGGGAACTTCGACAAAAAACACCCGTTCTTTTTCCGCCAATGCTTTCGCGTTTTCTCTCGCGTCCGAAACGAAAAATCGGGAATGCCGAGTCCACGCTTGCGAGACTTGCAATACTTCCGTCAAATGCCCTCCCGCCGAGGCCGCGATTGCGATTTTCATAAGTTCAATTTTTGGTTTGCCTTATTTAATGGAGCGGTTCAAATGGTGCGAAAGA
This sequence comes from uncultured archaeon, assembly GCA_964535725.1. GTDB lineage: Archaea > Iainarchaeota > Iainarchaeia > Iainarchaeales > UBA10191 > CAZHUN01. The sequence continues at coordinate 5,870 of CAZHUN010000047.1, read as the reverse complement.
TGAAAGCGGACAAGACAAAAAGCGCGATGAGGGATTGTGCCAGCAAAATCCTTCCCACCACTTGTTCTTCGCGCATTTTTCCTCCCCACTTCAAAACCAAGTGTGGTAGAGAAGAAACCCTTTCCGGCGCTTTCAAAGTGCCGTCTTTTTGCGGAATTCCAAAACTTTCCGACTGGAACTTGTATCGTGCCTTCAACACGAATTCGACGAAAAACAATGCAAATAACGCCAGTCCGAACTTTTCGACGTCTCCGATGATGGACGCGGCCGCCAGACTCGCTCCGACCATGAGCGTGAGCGAATCTCCCGGAAAGATTTTTGCCGGATTCCAATTGTAGCGGATGAACGCAATCAATGCGCCCAACATTCCCGCCATCAAAATCGCCATTTCGATTTTTCCGTACAACAATCCAATCAACATCATCGTCGTCGTGTTGATGATTCCCAGTCCCGCTTCCAATCCGTTCATTCCCGCGAGCATGTTCGTGGCATTGCTCGCTCCCGTAACCGCAATGGGAACAATGACGAGCGAATACCAGATTCCAAAAAACACGGTTCCGATAAAGGGGACAGAACTGGTGGAAGTTCCGACACTCAACGCGACCAATGGAAGCGATGCGAGCAAGGGCACCAATGCGTGCTGGTATTGTCTGATGCCGTCTTTCCATCCAATCAAATCGTCGAAGACTCCCAAAAAGTTCATCATGAAAATCGTGAAAATTCCGGCCAGCAATGTCGTCAATTTCAATCCAGGAAAGAGGTCGAGGTGCGAATAGAAAAATATGGCAACCAACACTGCTGCCAAAAATCCGAACAATACCCCAGTTCCGCCCATCAGCGGAACTTTTGTCTTCGAAAACTTGTTCATGTCCGGAACTGTAATGCCTCGAAGGTTCATTCGGAAAATGATGAATGGAATGATTTTGTTGGAAATGACGAAAGAGAGGACGACAAGAAAGGCGATGAGGGCGAGCAATAACGGCATATTCTTTTCCTTACGGGTTGACTTGGAAGATTTTCACGGACTGAACGGAATAAATTTCCTGGTATTTGGCGGCCACGGAAGGCTTGTGGAACCAGAGTTTTGCGATTTCGCTGTTGTTCGCGGTCGCAGTCAAAATGTACAATCTGTCGTTTTTCGCAGAACGATATATGAACAGCAATTCTCTTCCCTGCGCTTGCAAGGCCTTGTCAGTCCATATTGTTGGAATAGAAGCGAATTGGCTTTCGGGAATGTTGTTCGGCCCGCACACAAAGGTTGTGTTTCCCGAAACCGCCGTGGTTTGTTTTCCGCACGCCATGGTCACTCCTAAGCTTCCCAAGTACGCGGAAAACTGCGGGTTGGACGTGTCTCGGGTATTGAACGCGTACGAGGCAAAACTCGCCTGGTTGGACAAATACTCGTCGCTCAAAATAATGTGCGTGGACCCGAACTTTTGAATGATGGCATCTGCTTCATTCTCGTCCGAAGTGATGATGAATTTTGCCACATCGGAATTGGATTGCGGAGACGCGTTTCGGTTGTCGATGGCAGTCTTTCGTTGCGTGAAAAAAGAAGTCCAATGTCCGTCGTTCCACCAGTTGATGATTTTGGCATCTTCTGGCAAGTTGTCATGCGCCCAATGCAGGGCTTCTTTCCATCCTTGCCCGTATTCAATGTTGGGCACGTTTTGCGACACAAAGTAATACCCGGCCGCGATTCCCACCAACAGGCAAAACGAAAGTCCTACGACCGCCAAACGTTTCCAATTCACTCTCTTCAACCGTTCAAACGCCACGTAAAAAAGTATGGCGCTGACTGCCGCCAAGGGAAGGCCGAACAAGAACGTGAACTTGAGCTTGGTCCACGCCATGAAAAGCGTTACAATCGCCAAAAAGAAAATCATGATGCTCGCGTGGTCTTCTTTCCGCTTCCACCAATAATAAGGCAAAATGGCGAACGCGAGAATGGGCAAGAAAAACAACGCATTATACTTGTTGAAAAAATAGTCTTTTCCAAAACTCTCTTCTCCAATTCCCGAAGCGACTCCAGAAGGCGACAAGTTGACTCCGGAAGCGAACACCAAAAGGAGGAACACCAAAATTGAATACAACAACGCCACTACTGCAATTTTCGTCCACTCTTCTTTCGACTTCGGCTCTACATTTCTATACCGTGCAATGACGTACACTACTGCGAGCACGCCCAAAAAAATCAGCAACGCCCCGAAAAACACAGCAGGCAACGAAGTTCCGAGCCCTGCCGCCAAGTCTCCCGAAGTTCCGCCAATGCTCGAAGAGCTGGCTGAAAAAAACCCCAACAATCCGCCTCCCAAAGTCGCGTTGCCGGTGAGCGTCAAAGTCAACACAATCAACAACATGCTGAGCAAAAACGCGACAATCGACTGCAATGCTTTCATCCAATCGTTTTCTTTCGCCCACACGCTAAAGGCAATGACGATCATGGAAGGAAGGAGCACAATGGGCAAGAACGCCGCGCCTTTCCAAAACTGCGACAACAACGCAAACACGAGTCCCGCCGCGAGCCCGAAAGCCAAAACTTTCTTCCAATCTCCCAAGCTCTTCAACGCTTTGGTGAGAAAATACATTCCAGAAATGATGAAAAAAAATCCCGAAGAAGTGGGCTCGTAAAAACCCGCCATGGTGCGGTATACAAAAGCGGGAATAGACGCTGCCAGCAACGCCGCGGCAACCGCCGCCTTTTTGTTCCAAATTTCCCGAATCAAAAAATACAGTGCAACAACCGCCAAGGCTCCGAACAGTGCGGGAACGATTTTCATCACCCACACAATCGCCTGCTCGTTATACGCCGTGCTTCCTCCGTTCGACAACCAATACAAAAAAGCGCCCAATTTCCAAAACAATGGCGAACTCAAATCATTGGCAATCACGCGCGGGTCTTGATAGTAGGTTAATGGATCGGAAAGCGGCGCGCTTCCTTGCGACGCCACATAGTACGTCATTCTTCCATGAAAGTAAGGGTCGAACTCGAACGGATACTGGTATTGGAACAAGAATGCGCGAATGCCGAACGCGAGCAAGAAGATAACGACTACAATGGCGATTTCCCGCCGGTACGGTTTGATTTTTTCAATCCAATTCAAGCCCAACACCTACTTCTACCTCATCGACGATGCCTATAAATATTTGCCGATTTGGTTCAAGGCCAAGAAACCGGCCACGGAACGCTCGGCAAAACACCATACACGTTGGCTAACAACACTATAGACATGAACGCCAGAGATGCTATCATTGCAATCGCCAACCCAGTTCCATACTTTTGGCTCGCCCATCGCAATCCCAACACCAACAACAACGCCCACACGGCAAGGGTTTCAAACAACAATCTCCCTTCCGGAAACAGCCACTTTGCATTCAAGTAAACGATTCCCAACAAATTCAATCCCGCAGCCGCGAGCAATAAAGTGGACGGCTTTTTCAAAAACGAATTCCATTCGATTTTTTTCGCATGCTTGGCCAGTCCGTACAATGCCAGGAGCGAAATTCCGAGCCAGAATGCAAAGAAGGCAATTCGATAGGAAGGAATGGCCGAACTCCCGTACTCTTGTAAGAAGAAAGCGGCAAACAAGTGCGAAAAAACATATTGCGCCCATTCCGCTCCCGGCGAAAATACATTTACGGGCTGGGTGGGAAGCAATTCTCCGTACACCAACCAATTGCGCACAAACACGGGCGCCATTATCGCGAACGGAAGCGCAATCGCGAGCATTTTTTTTCCGAAAGTTTCTCTCGATTTCCAAATCGAAACAATTGCGAACAATGCAAACGCGGGCAGTAGACACAATGCGGTCACTTTCGCCCCAACTGCAAGCCCGAACAATGCCCCGACAAACAAGGCGTGTTCCCAATTCCATTTTTTGGCAGTCTTCACCATCATCCACAAGGATGCTGTCGCCAGCACCCATGCAAGTGGTCCATTGTTGACAACCGCGCTGACCACTACGTGTGTTGGCAAAAACGTGACGAATGCGGCAGTCAACAGAGAAACAGTCAAATGTTGCGAAACTTCTTTCGCGAGCTTGAAAGCGAGATAAACAGAAAACACTCCGAGCAACACATTCAACAACCGAATCAAGAGTAGGGGATTCAAACCAGCTGCCTTGCCCGCGTTTTCCAAAAACGAGGCGAGAAAATAATACAACGCCGGCTGTTGCACGGCCTCGTAATACGGAGAGCTTCCGTCCAACGCGCTCTTATCCGGAGCCGGATAAACTCCGGTTTGGGCCACGAATTGAACAATTTTATAGTGCGTGGGCTCGTCCGGCCCCGCCCCGTACGGAAAAACGAATGCGCCATACGCGCGCAGAAACAAAGCGAGAACGAGAATAATAAACAAAATCCTTTTTTCCGAAATCTTGATGGACAACATTACCACTTTTCCTTGAACAATTGTTCGTCGGAATATCCCTTTTCTTTCAACAATGCAATGAGCTCGTCTACAGCAACCGGCGCTCCGCACAAGTATAGGTGAATGTTGCTCTTGTCTTCGGGAAACGCATAATTTTTCAACAAGTCCTGCACATGCCCGCGCTTTCCGTCCCAATCCTCGCGCGACGTGATGAGATTCGCTTCAAAATTCTTCCACTCTTTCATCCAAGCGCGAATCTCGTTCTCGTACAAGAACAAGGTCTTGTCGCGAAATCCGAAAAACAATTTGACTTTTCCTTGGTGTTTTTTTGCGTGCAGGGTGCGCAGCATGGCCATGATGGGCGCGATTCCCGTTCCCAAAGTTACAAAATACAATTCTTTCTGCAGGGATTCTTCTTTCAGCACGAAATTTCCGAAAGGTCCGCGGATTTTGAACGAGTCTCCGATTTTCGTCTTTTCGCACAAGCGGAACGTGAGTCCGGTTTCGGTTCCGTGATTGGCCACGCACAATTCGACAATCCCTTTTTGTTCGGGCGAGCTCGAAATCGAAAACGACGCCCACCGCAGTTTGGTTGAATCGTTCAACAATTTGACTTCCGCGTGCGAAATCATGCAAAACTGTCCCGGCTTGTAGTCGAAACTGGCCGGCGCCGAAACTTCGGCCACGCGCGTCCCTACTTTTCCCGAAGGCGGATAGTCGGAAATCTTCAACACTGTGGAATCGAACTCGACCATATTTTGTTTTTCCACCAATCGATTTTTATGCCGCGATGCCCAGCGCATTCAATGCCAGCACCACAACCGTTCCCAGCAAAAAGAGCAATAGTTGCGGCAGTATTTTGCGCGCGTTGTGCTCTTTGTGGAGTTCTGGCACCAAATCCGCCGTGGCGATGTAAATAAATCCTCCTGCGGCAAACGCGAGCAACGGCGCGGTAATGCCTTCAAAAGAAAGCACCGCAAAATAGGCAATTAGCGCTCCCAAGATTGCCGTTAGTGCCGTCAAAAAATTGTAAAACAAGGCGCGTTTTTTCGAAAAACCCCCGTACAGCAATATCGCAAAATCTCCCAACTCTTGCGGAATTTCGTGCGCAATAATAGCGATGGTGGTCGCGATTCCCAGGGGCGCGGAAGCCATAAAGCTCACGGCAATGGCAATTCCGTCCGTAAAATTGTGGATGCCGTCTCCGACTAAATTCAAATAACTCACGGTGTGTACGTCTCTGGGATTGTGAAAATGATGCCAGTGGAGAAAGCGCTCTACAATAAAAAACACGATAATGCCCAGCAAGGAAAATCCCAGCACCTGAACTCCTCCGGCGTTTATTGCTTCCGGCAAAATATCGAAGAACGCCGCGCTCAACATGGTTCCGGCCGCAAAACTGACGAAGAGCAACATGTGCTTTTCGATTTTGGCAAAAAACGAAAACGCGCCAATCAACGAAATCGCGCTCACGACGGCAACAGCGCCCAAAATCCATTCA
>CAZHUN010000046.1:0-2553 GCA_964535725.1 uncultured archaeon | reverse complement strand
ATAATTGCCCTCCGCGCAATACAAAGAAATAATTTGTATGCAACACTAAAAATACTAACATTTGTGATATTTGGGATAGGGATGCTCCATGGACTTGCAATATATGTGTCCGGAAAAGACCAGAGAGCGGGCGGTTGACTCTTTGGCGATGGTACGAATCAAAGTAGTTTGTATCGACTTGTTCAGGACTCTGGTTTCGTGTGGAGACCCCGAAGAGACAATCTTGAAAGAGTTTTCGCGAGAAATTGCCCTTCGCCACGGAAGGCCATTTTCACGCATTTTTCCAAAACTATACAAATCTTTCGAATGGTATACTTGCGCCGCACCCTTTTCGGGAAAATATGGATACGAGAATAAACTGTTTGAAGGCATGGGATTACAAGAAGGAAAAAGATTTCGAAAAAGGCTTGAAAATGCATTTGAAAAGGAAAAGCGCAAGGTGCACGCCTATAAAGACGCGATTGCAGTCTTGAAATCCTTGCGAAAGAAAGGCTACAAACTTGCGCTTGTCTCCAACAACCCACCATTCTTAGATGACACGGTGGAAAAGGAACTGCGCTTGAAAAAGCGTTTTGACGTGCTGACGCTTAGCTCGAAACTCCACACACTCAAGCCAAGCCCAAAACTTTTTCGCACAGCCTTGCGCAAATTGAAGGAAAAACCACAAGAGGCAGTAATGGTGGGCGACAATTTGTACAACGATATTCTTCCCGCGCGAAGGATTGGAATGCAGGTTATCCTCCTGGACAGGAAAAGAAAATACGCGATAAAGGACAAAGAAATTATAGTTATCAGGAGCTTGAAAGCGCTGACGAAAAAGATTGAAAATTTGGAAAAGAAAACCATGGCATAGAATCTTTTTCGGATTGATTCTGGAAGTTGTACCAAACAAAATTGCTGAATTATTAAAACTTTGCAGGGTGAAAAAAGTATGCTTTCCAAAAAAGTGTTGTTCGTTTCCGACTTTGCGTGGCCAGTGAAAGCCGGAACCGAACGGTTGGTGTACGGCGCGGCCACATGGTTGACGGCCTACGGCATCCAAACCGACATTCTAACACCCAACTGGAATAATTTGCCCGAACAACAGACGCAAGAAGGCGTGAACATCTATTCGTTCAACACCCACCCCATCGACAAGACCAACGCATTGCAACGCATCGGAGATTATGTCCGCGCGGGCGAAAAACTGGGAAAGTACGACGTGTATTACGGCGTGTACACTGTTCCGCCCATGGCCGCGGCCATCCAACTGGCCAAAAAGTTCAAATCCAAGAGCGTCATCAATATTTTCGGCCGCGACCAGTTAGAAAAAGGAAATTTTTCCAACCCCGTCAAAAAATGGTGGATTTTGCACACCTTGAAACAAGCCGACAAATTGACGTGCTATACATGGACGGTGAAAAAGTATTTCGAAGAAGGGTATTTCAGGGGAAAAGAGTTCGAAGTCTTGCAAGGGTGGAGCGAAGAAAAGTTCAAGCCGTTGAACGTGCAAAAGCCGAAAAAGAAAATCGTATTGTTCGTGGGAAGGATTGACGAGTCGAAAGGGATTTTTGTATTGTTGGAAGCGTTTGCCAAAATCAAGGACAAGGTGAACGCGGAACTCGTGTGCATTGGACCGCCGTACCAGAAAGAACGGTTTGAACAGGAAGTGGAAAGGCTCGGATTGCAAGATTGCGTGAAATTGTTGGGTTTTGTGTCGGACGAAGAGTTGAACGGATGGTATTGCACGTGCGAATTCATCGCCGTGCCTCCTTTACACGGGGACGCGTACGGTTTGAGTTTGATGGAAGCGCTGATGTTGGGCAAACCCACCATTTGCACGGACTGGATTGGAAGCCCTGACGGAGTGGAAGACGACGCGCTCACCGTCGAAAGGGGAAACGTGCCACAATTGGCGGGCATGATGGAAAAACTCTTGAACGATCCAAAGTACTACGCGCATGCGGTGGAGATTTCGAAAAAGCGCGCGCAATTGTTCCACAAACCCGAAGTGATGAAAAAGTACGTGCGCGTGTTCGAAGAAGTGCTTTCACGCTAAACGCTTGCGCGCGTCCGGATTGCGCGGACGCATTTCGGGAAAATTTTTGTTCTTTCGATTTCGACGGCGCAGTAAATTCGCCCAAACCACGGGATTGAATTCGGCTTTCGAAGACAAAATTCGATTTCGTGTGTTTTCCGCTACCTCGCGCAAGACGGGAAGTTTTCCCTTCTGAAAAGTTTTTTGCAAAAAAGTGGCAATAATATCAATCGAAGCGTCGAACTGCGCCAATCGCTTTCCGCGCACTTTTTCCAACGTATATTCATTCGGCCAAGGATGTTCTGAAAGGCGTTTAGAGGGCACACTTCCCACTCGCAAATTCGAACGCATTGCGGAAAGAATCAATGCGACTTCGAACGCATCTTCGTCAATGATTTTTTGCTTGTCGTGAAAGAGTGACTCCATGTTTGACCAAACTTTTTCCCATTGGCTTCCGCGAACGACGTTGATGCCATTCAAGGTTTGGAAGAGCTTTTTTTCGCCCGCCGCCTGCTGCAAGTCGCGAATGTAGTTTC
>CAZHUN010000045.1:0-3508 GCA_964535725.1 uncultured archaeon | reverse complement strand
TTAAGCAAATCTGCGAGAAAAGATTTGAGAACATCGCAGATCCTACAACAAGACAGAATACATGCTTCCAGACATGCGGCTGCTGATTTCTGATTCTACTTAACCCATCGACTAAGCGAGCGCTGCCCGGCGGCAGTGGCTTCCCTGTATTTCTTGATGGCGTTGGCTATGCGCTCTTCGCTGAAATCATGCTCGTCGCAGAGAATGCGCAGCAGCTTTTTTTCGTTCAGCTCGCTGAAAGCAATATCATAGTCAACTGTTTCGGGCTTTTTGAAAAAAGCGAAAATCTCGCCGACAAGTGTATATTTAAATGTAATGATTGGCAACGACTTTACATTATAAAATACACACGTTCACTACAAAGAACACAAAACTAGTTCTTATCTTCATTCAAACTGATAAAAATCTCGCCGAACCTATCCTGTTTACGCACGAACATTGACTTTGACGAGCTTGGCTTTGGAAGGCAATGGATACGGTTCGAGAATGCGCTCGCCGTGCTTTTTCATTGACTCGAGATATCCGCCGATTGCATCCTTGATCATGCGTACGGCTTCGACGCGGGTTTTTCCGCCCGAAACACACCCGCGCAAGTCCAAGCACTTGGAAACCCAAAACCTGTCCTCGTCTTGGTAAAGGACCACATTGAATGCGCGTCCGGAAACCGTTTTTCGAATCATAATTTCTACGCTTCTAGACGCTCACGCTTTTGAGCGCGCGCTCGCGTTCGAGAAGCTTTTTCGCGTGCTGGACCTTGGAAAAGGCACGGTCGTGCTCTTCTCCGGAAATGAAAACTTCCCCACACGACGATCAATTTTCGCACGGAATGTCGTCTACTACTATTTTTCCGCGGAACAATTACAAAGAGGTTTTGGACTTGACGAGTTTTCCCCGGTCGCAGATGGGGCAAGAATATGGTTTCACTCTTTCAACCTTCCTTCGGCCATCCTTATTTGCTTTGGATTCGAATAGTACAATGTGATTATGTACGTTCTCCCCTCTTTCTTTCGATACGCGATAGCGAAGTATTGTTCTCGGACTTTAAAAATGCATAGTTTACAAGAAGGGTCTTTTTCGGAAAGAAAGTGCTTTCCCTCCGCCAAAGCGGTTTGGATGAGCGATTGGTCGAACTGCCATTGCTGGGCACCAAGCCCGCGTGCTCGGAAAAAACAATTCTTCCCCAATCCATGCCTGCCAGCAAAAGGCGAGCCTATTTCAACCCTTTCAAAAGTTCGACAATTGCCAGAAAGGAAGTTAGGCACTACAAAATTGAAAAATCTTTTCGACCATCCACGCGTTGGCCCTAAGCCCCTGCTTTGATTATCCTTTTGAGCATGTCTGCTTTTGTCACAATCCCAACCAGCTTTCCTTTCTTTGTTACAAGAACAGCCTGATTGTGCCTGAGAAGCTCGCTTACGATGCTGAAAGGCGTACTTTCCTGAATTGTTGGAAACGGTTCGTCCATTGCCTTTTCCACGGGCAATTCGTTCAGATTTACAGAAGTGCTCGAGCTCCCTAATTTGGCGAGCACATCCTTTTCTGAAAGCGCGCCAACGGCTTTTCCGTTCTCCAACACCGGCAGCTGCGAAATTCCCTTTTCCTCCATAAGCTTCACGGCTTTTTTGATGGAATCATTCGGCCTTATGCTGTAAATCTTCCGAATCATTACGTCAGAAGCAGTAAGCCTGCTTTCTTCGTGCAATTGTTCCAAAAAATCAAAAAGCTTTTTTGCCTTGTCATAGCTCGGAACAATTCTTCCGGATTCGACCTTTGCGATCAGGCTTTGGGAAACGCCTGTTTTCTGCGCAAGTTCGGTTTGTATGAGGCCGAATCGTTTTCTCTTTTGTTTGATTTCCGAAAGTGATGGCAGCATTATTCAAAAGGACGCGAAAGCATTTAAATTCTTATTGGAATAACAAGGCCGAAAACTATTCCTAAATGAAATCAATCATTTTTTTTTGAAGTTTTTTCGCAAAACCCGAAATTTATTCGTATTGGAATTTTTTTGACAAGAATTATTAAAGCAAGGATATTGCACATTATTGTCATGGCGCATATTGAAACAGACGCAGTGCATGCGGGAAATCAAATCGACAGCGCGTTTAATTCAATCTCTTTTCCCATTTATCAAACCGCGACATTCAAATGGACTGGCTTGGAAACAAACAAGGGATTCGAATACGCGAGGGAATCAAACCCTACGAGAACTGTTTTGGAAAAGAATCTGGCCGAATTGGAGCAAGGGAAAGGCAGCGTCGTAACGTCTTCGGGCTTAAGCGCGGTTGCCACTCTGTTATTGCATTTCAAGGCGGGCGACGAAGTAATTTTTTCCCGCGACGGCTATGGGGGCATTCAAAGGCTATTGAAACAGGTTTTCAACAAATTTGGCTTGAAAAGTAAATGGGTCGATTTGACAAGCGCCGAAAATCTGGAAAAAGAAATAACCAAAGATACAAAGCTCGTTTTTATCGAGACTCCAACAAACCCCTTGCTTTATTCGATTGACATCAAAGCGATTGCAGAAATCTGTCAAAAGCATTCCGTGCATTTTTGCGTCGACAACACGTTTCTCACGCCGATATTCCAGAAACCATTAAAGTTGGGAGCCGACATTGTGCTGCATTCTTTAACAAAATATTTGGCAGGGCATAACGACGTTTTGGGCGGAGCGATTGTTTCTACCGACGACGAACTGCTGCAAGACTTGCATTTTTTGGAGAAAGCAGTAGGGGCAAATCTGGGGCCATTGGACTGCTGGTTAACCTTGCGCGGCATCAAAACCCTTGCCTTGCGAATGAAACAGCATGAAAAAAACGCCGTGACAATTGCAAACTTTTTGCACGCGCACCCTTTGGTGGAAAAAGTCTACTATCCCGGTTTGGCAGACCATCCCGGGCACGCGCTTGCCAAAAAACAGGCAAACGGTTTTGGCGGCATGATTGCGTTTGAAATAAAAGGCGGCTTGGAAACGGGAAGAAGATTTGTTTCAGAGCTAAAAACGTGGACGTATGCCGAAAGTCTGGGCGGAGTCGAATCAATTATAAGCTATCCAAGAATCATGAGCCACCAGTCTTTGAGCGAAAAAGAAAAAAAAGAACAAGGCGTTTCCGACGCGCTAATCAGGCTTTCAACAGGAATAGAAAACGCAGATGATTTGGTGCAGGATTTGGAACAAGCGCTCAAGAAATCATCCGTGGACACGATTTAGAACTTCTTGCCAGAGGCCGAGTTAGGCACTACAAATTTCAGGCGACCCGTGCTCCGCTCGGCACGTCGCGTTCCGGCTGGACGAGAATCGGCTTTCCTTTCACTTCTACTGCCAGCAGCATTCCCTGACTCTCGATTCCCGCAAGTTTACGCGGTTCCAAGTTCGCCACGACGACGATTTGCTTTCCCACAAGTTCCTCTTTCGAATAGGCTTGCTTGACTCCAGCCACGAGCGTTCGCTTCTCGCCGCCGATATCTATTTTGAGTTGGTACAGCTTGTCCTTTCCCGGAACGTCTTCCG
>CAZHUN010000044.1:0-4864 GCA_964535725.1 uncultured archaeon | reverse complement strand
CCTTTTTCTTTCAACTCTGCGAGCATTTTTTCGCGCGCCTCTCGCGGAGAAAGTCCTTTTAGGAAGTCCGCATTCGCATTCATTTTTCCGTCCGGATTGATGGCGATGACGGGCTTTAAGTTTTGTTCGCGGAAAAATCGGATGTCGGTCAAATCTCCGAACGAGCACATCATGGCCATTCCTGTTCCCTTGTCCTGTTGTGCGAGCGGGTGGGCTTTGATTGGAATTTCTTTTCCGAAAATCGGAGTTATTGCGGTCTTTCCTTCCAAGTGCTGATAGCGTTTGTCTTCCGGGTTGAAAATTAGCATTCCGCACGTGCAAACCAGTTCCGGGCGCGTGGTTCCAATCTCGAGCTTTTCTCCGGTTTCCTTGCACGTGAACACGATGTCGGAAAAAGCGCTTTCCTTGTCCTGGTATTCGACTTCCGCGTCCGCGAGCGTGGTTTTACAACCTGGACAATAATTATTCACGCGCTCGGCTTCGTACACGAGTCCTTTTTCGTACAAGTCGATGAATGTCTCTTGCGTCAATGCGCGATAGTCTGGAGAGTCGGTTTCGTAAATTTCTCCGACTCTGTTTCCTTTCTTCCACGAGTTGAACGAAATTCCCAATTTGTAAAAAGAGTCCGTGCTTTCGAGCCCTGCTTCTTCGAGCATTTCCTTGCACTTTTTGATGAACTCTTCTCGCGGCGTTTTTCCCACTTGGATGTTGTATTTTTTTTCGGCCGCCATTTCGATGGGCAAACCGTTGTTGTCCAATCCGAGTGGAAACAACACTTCGAATCCTTTCATTCGTTTGTAGCGCGCGAACATGTCCATGATGGAGTACGTTGTAGCGTGTCCGATGTGCACGGGCGTGTTCACGTACGGGGGCGGCGTGTCGATGGAATACACAACTTTCTTGGAAGCGGGATTAAATTTGTAAATTTCTTTCGACTTCCACTTTTCGAGAATGGGCGTTTCGAATTCTTTCGCCCACGCTTTTTCGGCAATCCGCGGTTCCATGTTAGAAAAATGAGCGGGAAGGATTTAAATCGCTTGGATGTGGGGGCTTACAATGCGTACAATTTTTTGACTTTTTGCTTGACTTCGGCGAGTTTAGAGTCGGAAATTTTGCCGATTTTTTTTGTAATCAATGGTTTGTATACTGTGGCGGGGTTGTCGGCCATGATTTTGCTTTCCTTCTCCAATTCTCCGAGAACCAGATCTTTTTGCACGAGCGGAACGTCGTAATGCGTCATTGCCTCTTTCGAAGAGACTTTCAATAAGACGAGGTCTTCCGAACGCTGGTTGTACTGGGAATTGCTGATGACGATTGCCGGCCTCCGCTTGACGCCGATTTGTTCGGAGTACAACAAGTCGGCCACCACGATGTCGCCCTGTTCAAAACTTGAAAAGTTTTTCGGCATCTTCTCCCTCTTCGATTAATCGTTTGTACGTGTACAGCCGCCAAGGGTCTTTTTCGGTTTCCAACAGGGCCACTTTGCGTTCCAGTGCTTCTCGCGCCACTTGCGTCCACTTGATTTCCGGATGCTTCTTCATCTGCTTGTGAAGCTCGGGAGGAAGTGCCATTGTCATGTTCGGCATTCAATCACCTTATATAAGTAAAATAAGTAAACGTCTATTTAATGCTTTGGCAAGCACTTTTCGGGTCAAAAATTTTTGAAAAAAATAGAAAAGAAAGGGCGGCCGAAGCCGCCCCAACAATTTTTTGCAAACTTTTTTCTAAACGGTTTTAGTAGTCGCCGTCGCTGTTGTCAGAGTCGCCACCGCCTCCGCCGCCTCGGCCGCCACCGCGTCCGCCGCCCCGGTCATAGCCTCCTCCGCCACCGCCTCCGCGATAGCCTCCTCCGCCGTAGCCTCCGCCACCGCCTCGGCCTCCGCCTCCTCCGCCGCCAAAGCTAGGGCGGGATTGGAACACTTTGTCAGAAACCGCGTTGGTTTCGTCGATGGTTTCAACAGGCGCTTCGGCTTCGTCCAAAGTTCCATATCGTCCAATGTTCAAGCGCAAGCTTTGCTTGAACAAGCTCGTGTAGGCGTTTCCGACTTTGTAGCTTTTTTCGACTTCGACTTTTTCGATCATGTCGTCCCACAACGTCATCAAAATCGTTCCCGTTGCATCTCCTACGAGTGCTTCGGTGACTTTGTGTTGCGAGTTGTCGTTTTTGGAAGTGACTTCTCTCACTTCTCCCTTGTTCAACACCTTTACGACCAAGTCTACTCGCTTGGCGAAAGGTCTCAGGTTTGAAATTTCCATGTTCGTATTCCTCCAAAATGGGTTGTATTTTTTTCGTGGATTTCGTGAATTAGTTCCGCTCCCTTTTTGGAGGAGTGTACTCCTAATCGCTGCAAATCCGGCCCGCTTTTTTTCAAAGCAAACCATTCTATTTTTCCAAACAACCCTATTTAAACGCTTCGAGGGCGTTTTTCCGATGCGACAAAGCTTTAAAACCTTTAACGGTATTTTGAATCTCTAAAGGGGTTTTTTTTGGGTTGAAGCGTTTTTTTTGGGTTTGGATTTCGTTGTCTTTTTTTTCCGTTCTCGCTGTGGCCGCGTGTCCGACGACTACTCCCTACACGGACTCTTTTTCCGACACCAATTGTCGCGATTCTACGATTACGACTGTGGATTGGAATACCGGCTACGGCCAGGCGAGGCTCTTGCTGGCCGCTTGGGTGGACGCGAATGGGAACACGGACTTTACGCTCGACTTAAATGTTTCAAGGCGTTCCGGCGCCTCTTCCAATCCTTCCGTGGCCGTGGACGCGAACGGCAATCCTTCCGTGGCGTGGAGGGATTTTATTTTGGGAAATTCGGAAATCGTCTACCGCGACTGGAACGGCAGCGCGTGGCTGGACGCCAACGGAGGTTCGAGTTTTGGTCCCACGTTCAACGTGAGCAGCACTCTCGGATTTTCGAAGAGTCCTTCGCTCGTGCTAGATTCGAACGGAAATCCATCCATTGCGTGGATCGAAACATTGGTTCCCAGCACGGACAATTTCGTGACCAACGGCGACGAGCAGATCTACTATCGCGATTGGAACGGGAGCGCATGGGTGGATGCGAATGGCCAGACTGGCATGACGCAAGATTTGAACGTTTCCAAGATTCCCGGTTTCAGCGCGCGTGTTCCCACACTCGCACTGGATGCCAACGGCCGCCCTTTCGTCGCGTGGCCGGAGCGCACGCAGCACTTGAGCATTGTAAACGAGGAATTGTACGTTCGCAAGTGGTTGGCGGGAACCGGGTGGGTGGACGTGAATGGCCAGACTGGCATGACGCAAGATTTGAACGTTTCCAAGACTCCCGGCACTTCGACCGGCGGCAACTCGTTCGGCCCTTCTCTTGCCATTGACAGCAACGGCTTTCCGGGTTTGGCATGGCAAGAAGCTATCGCCAGTCGGAACGAAATCTACTATCGCAAGTGGAACGGTTCGAATTGGGTGGATGCGAACGCCCAAACCGGCGTGACAACGGATTTGAACGTCTCTTCGAGCGGCGTGAACGCCTTTTCT
Source organism: uncultured archaeon (assembly GCA_964535725.1). Classification (GTDB taxonomy): domain Archaea; phylum Iainarchaeota; class Iainarchaeia; order Iainarchaeales; family UBA10191; genus CAZHUN01. The sequence continues at coordinate 1,349 of CAZHUN010000044.1, read as the reverse complement.
CCATCGTTGAAATTCGACGCCAACAACAATCCGGCCATCGCGTGGGTCGATCGCTTTTCGGGCGCCGCGGGAGATATCGTATTCCGTCGATGGCGCGAAGGCAATGGCTGGGTGGACGCGAATGGGCAGTTGGGCCATGCTCTCGACTTGAACGTGTCCAAAACCGCTTCCGGAACTTCGGCCAATCCCTCCCTTGCATTGGATTCGAACGGCAACCCTCGCATTGCCTGGTCGGACAATGCGACCAGTGTCGTTCAAATCTATTTTCGCGATTGGAACCACAATGCGTGGGTGGACTTGAATGGAAGGACGGCATTGCACAACGATTCCAATGTCAGCCGCGCAGCCACGGCCGGAGCGCCTTCTATTGCGTTGGATTCGAATGGCATTCCCTACATTGCTTGGGCGGATTCGCACGCCCTTTCGGGCGACATTTTCTTGCGCAAGTGGTCTACGACTCTGGGGTGGGTGGATGCGAACGGAATTACGGGATTCACCGGAGACTTGAATGTTTCAAGCACGAACACGGACAGCGGTCCTGTCAGTATGGCGTTGGATTCGAACGGCAATCCGGGCATTGTTTGGGCGAGCCAGGCGACTGGAAATTATGAAGTGTTTTTCGCGCGCTGGAACGGCAGCGCGTGGACTGACGCCAACCGGCAGACGGGATATACGGCCGACTTGAATGTTTCCAAAACCCCTTCCCGTTCGTACTTGGGAAGCAATGGCGAGGGAATGGTCGCTTTCGACGTGAACGGAAATCCGGGAATTGTTTGGGAAGAGACAATGTCGGATGGCAACAAAGAGGTTATTTTTCGCAAGTGGAAGGACGGAAATGGGTGGGTGGATGCGAACAACCAGTTGGGTTTTACGTCCGACCTCAATGTTTCCAAAACAAAATCCGACTCCATCACTCCGCGCCTAGCCTTCGACGCGAATGGGATTCCCTTCGTCGCCTGGGCGGATTTGAACATGGGAAGCTACCAAATCTACGTGCGCAAGTGGAGGGACGGCAATGGTTGGGTGGATGCAAACAACCAGTTGGGTTTGACAGTTGACTTGAACGCTTCTCAAAGCGCAAGCAACGCCTTCAACCCTTCGCTGGCCGTGGACGCGAACGGCAATCCTTCCGTAGCGTGGAGCGATGCGAGAAACACGTTCAGGCAAATCTTCTACCGCGATTGGAACGGAAGTACGTGGACTGACGCGAACCGAAAACTCGGCAATACAGGCGACGTCAATGTTTCCAATTTGTCGTTTCCCAATTATAGTCCATCTCTCAAACTCGACGCCAACGGCAACCCGCACATTGTGTGGGACGGGGATACGAACAATGGCGCGAACGATTT
>CAZHUN010000043.1:0-14579 GCA_964535725.1 uncultured archaeon | reverse complement strand
TTGGCCGAAGAAGCGGGCTTTGCCTACAAGGACATTTCCGAAGTCGTCCGTACCGTAGATGCTGCCGGGTTGAGCAAAAAAGTAGTGGGATTGACGCCCATCGGAAACGTGAAAGGGTGAAATATTGGTTGTGAAAAAACCGTTTTTGGAACGAAGCGCTTTGTTGAAGGCGAAACTGCATCGTTTGTTTGAAACCGAGGCCAAAAAGCGCGTTCCGGGAGAAATGCCAGTACACAAGAAAGGCTCGACGCTGTTGAGCGAAAAGCTCGTCAAAGTGCAAGTACTCGAAACCCTTCACAGTTTGAAATATATGGGAGAAAAAAACAAGCCAATTCGCGAAGCCGTATGGAAAGCAGAACGCGAGTTCACGAACTCGATCTATCGAATGTTTTATCCGCCAAAAGGCGAACATCGCAAAATTGTATATGGTGCTGCACTGCCGTTAATGGAAAAGCGAGTCAAAGCCATTTCGGAAATTCTAGGAAAAAATGCGCCGGCTTATTTTAAACAATTTGAAGAACGCGTTGTAAACGACGTCAACGAAGCAGAGAATTCGTACGATTTGAGACATCGCGCCAACTGATTATTGCGAAACCACAATTGTTCCGGTTCGTTTAAGCACTCCGCTCGCCGGCCAGTAGGTTTTGAATGTGAAAGTTCCGGCAGTGGTTGGAGTGAACGTGACGCTTTCCGTGTTCGAAGTTCCTTTCCGGTATTGGACGGTGGGAAACAATTCGCTGCGCACGTCCAATCCGCCGTAATAAATGCTCGCATCGTTGAACGTGAAATTCAACGTAGTGGCTTGTCCGACGTTGGCCGTCAAGCTCGAAGGGTTCAACGTGCCGTCGTCCGCGGCGATGGAATACGATTGTGGTGTCGAAACCGGCTGTTCGGCCGGCTTAATCGGGTTCACAAAAAGTTCGGTGCGGACTTTGATTTGGAACTCTTCCGAATAAACATTTTCTCCATCCACAATGGCGTGCGCGCGCGCAAAAATCGTTCCGCTTTCTGGCGCGGTCAACGAAGCAATGAACGTGTCTGGAGTGTTTCCTTGAAAGATTTCGCTCGTGTAAGCGTATGCACGATATTCTTCCGGCCTTGAATTCAAGTCCCAGTGCACGGCGGTGTGGGTGATTTTTCCTTGTCCACCACCCTCCAATCTCCACGAAATCGTATACGGGTCGCCCGCAGTCACTTGGAAGGGTTTGGCAATGAGCGTAATTTTGACGGGCGTCGGAGTTTTGATGGAATTCGTGTCGGCCACAGGTTGAACGCAGCCGGTCAGCAATAGGGCGACGAACGCCAAAACGAGAACGATTTTCCAACTCATGCCAGAACCGAACAACAAAAAGCGTTTAAATGGAGGCTAGTTTTCTTTCAACTCGATTTCGACGTGCACGTTTTCGGGGATTTCCACGCGCATGATATGGCGCAAGGTTCTTTCATCAGCTTGAATGTCGATCATGCGCTTGTGAACGCGCATGTGCCAGCGCTCGTACGATTCGGTTCCGCCGCCGTTGGAACTCTTTCGAGTGGCAATGACCATTTTTTTTGTCGGCAGCGGGATTGCGCCGGAATGTTTGACGCCGGTTCGTTCTGCCACTTCCAAAATTTGTCTCGCGATGGTATTCAGTAATGCAAAGTCGGTGCACGACAACTTGATTCTGGCTTTCTGCATTTTCATCACGAAAGGGTGAAAACGTTTTTGCGAAGCTTTTTTCGCCGGCCTTTTTCAAAAAGGCCGTTTTGGAGGGAAAAACGTTTAATGATTGTAAAAAGCGCCGCTATTTCTTCACAACGCTTAAGACGATTCCGGCGGCAACGGTTTGTCCCATGTCGCGAACCGCAAATCGGCCCAATTGGGGAAAGGTTTTGTACTCTTCCACGACAACTGGTTTGGTGGGCGTGATTTTGACAATCGCAGCGTCTCCGGTTTTCAAAAATTTCGGATTTTCTTCTTTCACTTGTCCGGTTTTGGGATCAAGCTTTTTCTGCAATTCCGTGAACACGCAACTCAATTGCGCCGTGTGCATGTGGAATACAGGCGTATAATTGACGGGAATCGCTGTTGGGTGATTTAACACGACCAATTGGGCCGTGAATTCTTTTGCTACTGTGGGAACATTATTCAAGTGTCCGGCAACGTCTCCGCGCGAAATTTCGTTTTTGGCAACGCCCCGCACGTTAAAACCGATATTGTCTCCAGGAACTGCTTCCTGCATTTGCTCGTGATGGGCTTCAATGCTTTTCACTTCCGCTTCCTTGTTCGACGGTTGAAACGTAATTTTGTCGCCGACTTTCAATTTTCCGGTTTCGACTCTACCAACAGGAACAGTTCCTACTCCTTTGATGTTGTAAACGTCTTGAATGGGGAGACGCAACGGCTTGTCCAATGGAGGCGCGGGCGGAACAATGTCGTCTAAAGTATCCACTAAAGTCTTTCCCGTATACCAGGGCATCTTTTCCGATTTTTTGGCAATGTTGTCTCCGACCCAGGCCGAAACCGGGACGAATTTTACCTTGTCCATCTTGAACCCGATTCCGCCCAAGAGCTTTTCCATGTCGGCCTTGACTTGGTTGTAAACTTTTTCGTCGTAGTTCGGCTCGTCCATCTTGTTGATGGCGATAATGAGCTCTTTGATGCCCATGACTTGAGCCAAAAACGCGTGCTCGCGCGTTTGGGGTTGAATTCCTTCCTTGGCCGCAACCACTAATACAGCCGCATCGGCTTGGGAAGTTCCCGTAATCATGTTCTTGACAAAATCCTTGTGTCCGGGCGCGTCGATGATGGTAAAATTGTTCTTTTTCCCTTCAAACTTTCTGTACGCAACGTCAATGGTTACGCCCCTTTCGCGCTCTTCTTTCAACTGGTCCATCACGTAGGCGAAGGCAAAGGTTCCCTTTCCGCGCGATTCGGCTTCGGCTTTCAATTTTCGATAATCTTGTTCACTCAACGCCCCTGTATCGTACATTGTCCTTCCGACGAGTGTACTCTTTCCGTGGTCGACATGACCAATGAAAACCAAATTCACATGGGGCTTGTTCGCCATTTCATATTCCTCCGATTGAACCTTACTAATACCTTCTTTCGTGAAATGTTTAAAAATGCACCTTATTCGGCCTAGTCCATGAAAAAGCTGGCGGGCTTCACTTCCGGGTCCATGCCCTTGCGCTTTCGAATTTCGGTGATGGTGGGCTTTTGCAATTCTCGCGGCAATTTTTCATACCCATAATATTCGGCAGTCCAAATCGCGCGGCCTTCCGTCGCTCCGCGAATCGAAGCCGAAAATCCAATGAGTTCTTTCACAGGCGCTTTGGCAATAATAATCGTTGTATCTCCTTCGGTTCGCATTTCCGAAATTTGGGTGCGCCTACCCCCCAGTTCTCTCGAGGCCGCGCCCATAAAGTCTTGGGGAATGTTAATGGTCAAAATTTGTTTGGGTTCCAACAATACCGCTTCCGCGCTCAACATCGCGGCATAGACTGCGCGCGTAATGGCGGGAAGGACTTGGGCAGGACCTCGGTGGATGGAGTCTTCGTGCAAGGTAGCGTCTTCCAACACGATTTTGACGCCAAAGCAGCGCTCTTTGGCCAATGGGCCCTCGTTCATCGCGTCTTGAAATCCTTGGATGACGAGTTCTTTTACTTCGAAGAGAGATTGGATTCCGCGCGTCGCATCCACCAACATGTTACCATTATGGACGCACCAGGTTTTTTTCGTTTCTTCCCTGTCAAACCCCATATTGATCATGTTTTCGACAATAACCTTGTCTTTATCCCTTATTTTTCCATTGATTTTGCTTTCAACCAGTTTTTCCAATAATTCTGTCGGAATGGGTTCGCAGCGCATTTTGAATTTGTTGTGCTTGTTGGGAGACTTTCCTTCAATGACGGGAGATTCCTTCGTAATCGTTTCTCTGTAAACGACAATGGGCGTAGAGACGATGATGGGAACGTTGTGGTCGGTTTCTATCCTGTACCGAGTAACGTCCAAGTGGAGTTCTCCCATTCCCGACAGCAAGTGTTCTCCGGTTTCTTGGTTCAACGAAGCGCGCACGTTCGGGTCTTCTTTCGTGATTTGTCGAATCACTTCGATTAATTTCGGAAGATCTTTCGTGCTTTTGGCTTCCACAGAAACCGTCATGACCGGTTCTGTGCTGGACATGAAACTTTCGAATTCCTTGATTTTTTTGGAAGAAATCGTTTCTCCCGAATACACTTCTTTGAGTCCGATCAACGCAACAATGTTTCCGGCCGGAACCGCGTCCACGACCACTCTTTCAGGCCCCATCATGATGGCCACTTGTTGGATGATGAGGGTTTTTTGCGAACCAATCAAGTGCACTTGCACGCCTTTCTTGACTGTTCCACTATACAATCTTCCGGTTGCCACGTCTCCCGCGTGGGGGTCTACAGAAACGTCGTTGACCATCATGGCTACAATCCCCGAAGGATTGCAAGCGAGCATGTCTTTTCCTTCCTCGCTTTCGAGTTCTCCGCCCCAAATTTTTGGAATGCGATAGTATTGGGCTTTTTTGGGATTGGGCAAGTGTTTGACGACCATTCCCAAAATTGCCACGTGCAAGGGAGATTTTTGCGCCAATTCTTTCTGAGTTCCTTCCTTGCAGTGCTTGTACACGTCTTTGAAAGAAACTCCGGATTCTTTCATGGAGTCGAAGTTCAACGCCCACTTGTTGTACGCGCTGCCAAAACTCACCGAACCTTCTTGCACTTTGACGAGCCATTTTTCTTTGAACTCTTCGGGCACATTTTTTTGGATCAAATTGTTGACTTGGGTGATGGTTTTCAAAAACCTTTCTTGCATTTGCTCTTCCGTCACTTGCAGTTCGTTCACCAAACGATCGACTTTGTTGATGAACAAAGTAGGCTGCACTCTTTCGCGCAAGGCTTGGCGGATGACGGTTTCGGTTTGGGGCATCACGCCTTCGACAGCATCAACGACCAAAACAACTCCGTCCACGGCGCGCATGGCGCGAATGACTTCTCCGCCAAAATCCACGTGTCCGGGAGTGTCGATCAAATTGATTAAGTACTCGTCGTTGCCGGGCTTGTAGACGAGCGAAATATTGGCAGCGTTGATGGTTATGCCGCGCTCTTGTTCCAGTTTGTAATAGTCCATGAACTGTTGTTTGCCGGCCATTTCTTGAGAAATGAGTCCCGCGGCCGCAATCAAAGAGTCGGTCATCGTAGTGTTGTGGACGACGATTCCTTCGGCGACAAAGTTGTGGGTTTCGGGAACGGAAAAGTCGTACACGTTTTCTTCAAACCCTTCTTGAATGGAAGCGATTTCGACGAACGCCAAGTCTTCGACATTCACGCTGCTCGAGATTCCGCGCTCTTGCAATTTGGTCAACAGTCCGGCGTAGGTTTGCCGTGTCGGAGTGTATTGCTGGTTTTCGTACTTGTAATAGTGATGTCCAATGCTGTCTTTGGAGGCGTTTGCGTTTTCGCGTGCTTGTCGAAATCCTTTGAATGGGACAAGGTCGCACACCGTGCTTCCCGTGCACTTTTCCGCGATGGCGCGAGCCTTTTCCATTTTTTCGGGCAGTCCAAATCCGACGTGTCTTACGAACGATTGCAGGGATTCTCCTGAAATGGTCAGAGTTTGGTCTTTTTCGATGATGGGCACACAATGGAAGCGGGCCAAGAGCAAGGGAAGTTCCCGAATCATTTCCGGGCTCGCCGAGTTGATGGTGACGGCATTTCGTGCCCTTTCGACACTGCCGTCGCAGTCGAAGTATCCGCGCAAAAACCGCGCCGAAAGCGTACTTGGCGCCCGCTGCAAGACCGCGGAAATTTTCACGTGGTGCGATTTTTGCTTCAACGGATAGTCGAACAGGGCGTGCAAGAAGCGCGAGAATGTTTTGTTGGCAACGAGTTCCGGCGTTTTTCCCGCATAGTCGTGCGGTTTCACATCAAATCCCAATTCGTTGCAAATGGCCCGGAATTTTTTGGCCAGCGCCGGTTTTCCCACGACGAATTTCTCTCCCGTTCCGTCTCCCACCATCAAACCCGCAGCGTAGAAGACGTTTTCCCAATTCCTGGGCCACTTCATCCGATAACTGTCTTTGAGTCCGATTTCTCGGATCCAGCCCGTGATGGTTTCTTTGGAAAAACCGAATTCTTCGGCCGCCGAAAGCAAGAATGAAATTGGAAATCTTCCCTTGTTGAAACAATCTTGGACGGTTTTGGCGTGTAGCGCGGGCGCCGTTTTTTGGGCCAGTTTGCGGAGTCCATACGATTTCGCTTTTTGTTTCAGCAAAAGGGCTTTTTCGGTTTCGAGCCAGACATAGAACGGGTGCGCGGCCAGTGCATCGAGCGCCATCGTTTCGACGTTTTCGAAAGAGTCTACTGGGGTGTGGCGTGCCACAACCACCCTGTCTCCAAGTTTCAGGTTTTTGGCTTCTGTGTATGAAAATTCTTTTCCGTCGAAGTACAAGAAACGGTGTTCGGGAGTCGTCGAAATTTCGAAACCGTTTCGTAGTCGAACAGACAATGTTTTTCCGCCTTTCAGTTTCCAGGCGTGCGAAACCGGCTTGATTTCAACCCGTCCCGTTATCTTGTCCACCGAAAAAACGCGCATTTTTCCGTCCAATTCGTAAACGATTTCACTCTCGTTTTCTTTTGCTTTCCTCCCCGAAAGCGCGGCTTCTTGGAAGAGTTCTTCTGCCTTCTTGAAAGAACCGTCGGCCAGTTGCACGCGGACCCATGGAGCAATGCACTTGCCGTGATCGATGTGGGCTACAATGCCGATGTTGCGGATGCCGTCTTGTTGGTTCATCAGTTTTTCGGCCAAATGCACCATGTCTTCGCGTTTCGTCATGTCAATCCCTTAACGCGATGCTTTCGCAATTCGTTCCAATTCGTCCCTTCTGCGGACGGCAAAACTCGAAGGTTCGCCTTTGGCCGCCAAAATGATTTCTTTGGCGAGCGCTTCTTCGGCTTTCACCGTAGAATTGAAACTTTGTTCAAAAGCGGCCAAGGACAAGTTTTTGACGCTTTCATCCACTCTTTTCAAAGGCGCGATGTCCACGGCTTGCGTGTACGAAACCCCCCCACGCTGCAATCGCGTGACGTCTTCTCTGGGCGCGGCATTTTCGATCGCGCGCACTAACACTTGAATTGGATTTTCTTTGGTTTGTTGTTCCACGATTGAAAAAGCGTTTTCGACGATTTGAATGGTCTGCAATTTTTTTCCGCAACTGCCCCTTCCGCGAATGTACTTTCCAGAAAGTTTTCTCTTTCCCTGTCCAGAGCGCATCATCTTGTTGATCAATCTCTCCACAATGGAAATTTGCGCCTTTCCAAAAGCTTTGTTGACGTGTCTTCCGAACGAATGCGGAAACGCTTTCGTGTCCAACACCATGTAATTGGTCAAAGAATAATCGGAAACGTGCACGCTGCGCGTGCTCCACTTTCCGAACACCAAGGTTTCTGCTTTTGCGGTTTCGGGTTTGGCGGGCTTTAACGCTTTGGGCTTTTCTTGCAAGGTCTTTTCCATCAGCGTTTCACCTTTTCCTTCTTTCCACTGCGCAAGGTTTCCAATGCCTGTCCGTTGACGTGGGTGACGCGGTACTTGACTCCCCATTGGCTTCCATAGGGTCCGCCTTGCGCGCCGCCAATTCCTTCGACAATGACTTCTTCGTGCTCGTCAATGTACTTGATGGCGCCGTCTCTGGGAGCGAATGCCGTCAATTGTTTGCCGTTTTTGATTAACTGTACTCTAACGCATTTGGCGATTCCCGAATGCGGCTGTTTTTGCGGAACTCCGCGCTTTTCGATCACGATGCCGCGGCCTTGCGGAGATCCTTCCAACAAGTTGAACTTCCACGCAATGTGGCGCTTTTTCCAACGCCTGTCTTTGCGCTTCCATTTTTTGCGCTTTTTTTCCTGCTGCCGGGCAGCAAATTCGCCTGACGCCATATGGACACCTAGGGTTTCCATTCCTTCCGCTTTTGTTTCATTGGAGGTTCATCTCATTCGAATGTCGTTGATTGCATAGTTTCTGTGTACGATTTCTTTTAATTTCTTCAGCTTTCCCGAGCTGTTTTCGAGCTTTCTGCGGTTTTCCGAGTCCATTTGCAAGGCCAAAACCATGGAACCGTTGTTTTCGTGGACTTCGGCTTCGAATTTTACGAAATACAATGCCTTTTGGACGAACAATGCCGGATCTTCTTCGAATGCGAGAATTTCCACGTTCTTGTTCATCTTGTTTCGCGCGTTTTGAATCGTGCTCCCGTTTTTTCCAATCGCTTGTCCCATGTCTTTTTCCGGCACCAAAAATGTGATGTTGTTTTTTCCCACAATGCAGTCTTTGGGAGTAACGTGCGCCAGTTGTTCGAACGCGCGCATGTATTGGAGTTCCGCGTTTCCCCACTTCATGCCTTTTTACCTGTTTCTTTTTCGACCAATTTCAAAACCTGGCTTTTTCCCTCGTCCAATACAACCAACGTGGATACGGTAAACGGCTTTCCGCAAACCGTTCCCAATGCCAGGCCGTTTCCGTTGAATTCGAATACGGGAATTTTAGCCATCGACGTAAAGTGTTTCACTTTGTCTCGCATGCGCTTGGGCGAATTGTCGGCCACGACGATCATTTTTGGACTTCCTGTCAACAATTGCTTTTCGGCTTGTTTAAAGCCGAAGCTGACCTTTCCCGTGTCCACGCATCGACGGATTTCCTTGGCTGCTTCTGCACTGTTCAATTTTTCACCCAAAAACAATATTCTAAAATTAGGCCAAAACCCTTAAATTCCCCATTCGTTTATTTCATGACCAAGTGCACGATTCCCGTGCCGACTTTGATGGGCTGTCCCACAATAATGTTTTCGACAACCCCTTCCAAGCGTTCTTTTTCTCCCTTGAACGCGGCTTCCAACAAGTGTTTGGTCGTTTCTTCGAATGCGGCTCGTGCGAATGGAGAGCTTTTTTCGCGCGTGATTCCCGAACGCACGACTCCGCGCACGTTTCCGTCAAACGCCATCAAATCCGCCAACAACATCAAGTGGCGAATGTCGATTTGGATGCCGTTTTCTTCAATCAGCACTTTGTGCAATTCGTTGACAATGGACATGCGCGCCGCCTCTATCCCTAACGTTTTGGAAATTTCTTTGATGTCGTTCGAGTACAGTCGCGAAGAGTCGGATTCTGGCAATTTCAACACGGCTTTCAAGTTCGTTCCCGACGTGTGGATCAAAAACTCTTCCGAACCGTCTTTGTGCTTTTCTTTCGCAACCAAAGTCTTGTCGATTCCGCGCACGCCTTGAATGCGCGTCGAGAGCAGCTTCAACAATTGTTTGCGGATTTTCAACAACGGTTCTTTTGCGTACGAAAACGTCAACGTCAAGTCTTTGCGTTTTGTGCTTTTGGCTTTCGCGTTCTTTTCGATTTTTTCCATCAACTCTTCCAAATGGATTCCGCGCGCTTCGACTGCTTCTTTATCCACTTCGACTTGGATTTCGCGCTCGCTCATGAACTCTTTCACTTTGACGACATCGGCTAATCGCACATCAATCAAGCTTTTGGCAAACGCGTCTGCTTTGGCCTGGTCGTGGCGCAGTTCTTCTTCCAAGTAAATGGTCATCGTAGGATAGCGTGCCTTGCTTCTACCATCGACAATTTCTTCCACGCGTTGAATGCCAGAGCCTACGGAAACTTCTGCCGCTCCCGCATAGTGTTTCGTTCTCAACGTCAATTGGGTTCCCGGCTCTCCAATGCTTTGCGCGGCAATGATTCCCACCGCCTCTCCGGGTTCTACTTTTACTGTATCGTAATAGCGTTTGACTTTTTCGATGAACTTTTCACGTTCATCATGTCCAAACCCTTTTTCCGCGCAAATGGAATCGATTTCGGCTAACGTGCTTTTGGGCAGTCCATACTGGCGCAAGATGTCGGGCTCGCTTTCGCGGATTTCTATGATGGGAGCGACTTCTTGAACTTCTTCTTTCTTTTTTGCCATGTTCATTCCTTCTTGTCCAAAATCTTTCTGACGTCCATGTTTTTTCCGTGCAAGCTCTTCATGGGAAAGACAGAATCTTCCCCATACACGAATTGCACGACATTCTTGTTGCTCGTTCGGACAGTTTCGTCATTGTGTACCAACAAATCCTTCAACGAGTTGGCGAGTCTGCGGTACAAATATCCGGAAATTTTTGTAGAAACTCCGGTGTCGACTTCTCCTTGTCTTCCGCCCATCGCGTGGTAGAAGAACTCTCTTGGCGCCATTCCGTTGGAAAAATTGTGTCCGATGAATCCGCCGGCCAGGGCTCCCAAGTCTCCTTTTCGGTTGACGGTAATCAATCTTCCGTCGTAACCGCGTTTGGGCCTTCCCTCTCTGACGGCTGCTTGTCCCCAGAGTCCGGAAATGTTGGTCAAATTGTCCGGCCTTCCCTTGGACTTGCTTAAAATCATCAAAATGGTTCCGTATTTGGGTTTGGAGGATTGCAACACTTCTTCGATTTTTTCTTTCAAAATCGCGCGCTGCACTTTTTGTTTAATCTTACTTCCCAACATCAACATGCGCTGTTCGAAGCTTTCGGGCAGTGTTTTTCCTGGAATAATTTCCAAAGTTCCTGCCCTAAACTGTCGCACGAGCTCGTCGCTTTCGCGCAGTTCTTCTTGGATGGCTTCTTCCGTGATTTTCACGATATCTTTGCTCACTTCATAATCGTCCAATCCAGTCGTCATTCCGCGTTCTGTAACTAAATTCGCGGCAATCTTGGACAGGTTGTTGTAAAACCGTTCAATCACTTCTGGAGGATACTCGCGCGCCAGTATGTCAACCAATTTTCCCCTTTCGCCCAGCGAGTTGGCGTCAATCACTCCCGACAACAGTTTTCCGTTTTTTATGAGGACCCTCGTGTCGTACTTTTTTGCATCGTTTTCGTCTTTCAATAATCCCACTCTCTTGATCATTCCCGCCGTGTACGTGTCGTATTCCAAATTCAAGTCTTTGGGCAGTAATTGCGAGAAAAGAAGTTTTCCCGAATAAAATTTTCCATCCACATCCGGTTCGGGAATTTCCGTCAAATTCATGTCGTAAAAGTACTGCATGGCTTTTGATTTTGAGAATTTTGTCGAAGGCAGTGTCAGCAAATAAACTCCCGAAACTCCGTCTTCGTCCAATACAATGACGGGTCCTCCATGTCGGGGAGAAATGATGTGTTTTTGTACGAGCATGAGCTCGCGCGCTTCCGCCTTTCCTTCTTCGGTTTGCGGAACGTGCATGTTCATTTCGTCCCCGTCAAAGTCAGCATTGTATGGTTTGACCACGACTGGATTGAAGCGCAAGGTCTTGTTTTTCACAATGCGCACATTGTGCGCCATCATGCTCATCCTATGCAAGGAAGGCTGTCGGTTGAACAATACCACGTCTCCGTCTTGCAACTGGCGTTCCACTCTAAATCCAATCGTAAGTTCGTCCGCAATTTCGTCTCGGTTTTCGTCTCCCACTTTCTTCCGCTGTCCGTTCGGGCGGATGACATACGCGACTTTCTTGTCTTCTTTCACCAGTTTCTTCAACCGCTTTTCATTCCACTCTGTCACATATTCGGGAACCGTCAATTCCGACGCAATCGCTTCCGGAACGCCCAACTCGTTAATGCCCAAGTAAGGATCTGGAGAAATGGTCGAGCGTGCGGCAAAGTTGACTCTTTTTCCCGTCAAGTTGTAGCGGAATCTTCCCCTCTTTCCCTTTAGTCTTTGCACCAAAGTTCGCAAGGGCCTTCCGCTTCTGTGCTTGGCGGGGGGAACCCCTGCTGTATTATTGTCAAAGTAAGTCGTTACATGGTATTGCAGCAAATCCCACAAGTCTTCGATAATGAGTTGTGGAGCGCCTGCTTCGATGTTGTCTTTCAAGCGCAAGTTGATGCGAATAATATCCACTAATTTGTGCGTCAAATCGTCTTCAGACTTGATTCCGGTTTCGAGTGTAATGGACGGTCGAATGGTGATTGGAGGAACTTGTAAAGTAGTCAAAACAAACCATTCCGGGCGCAAGCGCTCGGCCTTGTATCCGAACAATTCAATGTCTTTTACTGGAATCTTTTCCATCCATTCTCGGATTTGGGTGGGATAGATTCTTTCCCGGTCTTGGTAGAAATTGGTCGGTTTGTCCAATAGCACGATTTTCCGGCTTTCTCCGCAGTGCGGGCATTTTTTGACCTTTTTCGTCTTGAACAAAATGCGTTTGACAACATCTACTGTCGAATCGGTTTGTTGGATGGAGTGGAGTTCGGCCAATTTTTCTTCGGACAAGGCGATTCTTCCGCAGTTCATGCACGTGCCGTGCATGAGTTCTTCGACTTTTTTGGAAAACTCTGAATGTACGACTGGCCGTACTAAATTCAAGTGTCCAAAATGTCCGGGGCAGCTTTTCATCTGTTGTCCGCACGTTTTGCAACGCAGTCCGGGGTTAATGACTCCCAAGTGCGGATCCATGAGGCCCCCTTCCATGGGATAACCGTCTTTGTCGTATGTGTCCGGAGTCTTGACTTCCAAACCGCTCATCTTGCGAATGACTTCTGGAGAGAGTACGGAAAATTCTATGCTCGAAATTCGTTTGGTCAGCATGTTTACACCTTGTCCGCCAAGTTCAGCTTTGGCATGATTCCCAATGCTTTCAGTTCGTCCAACAACAGTTTGAATCCGTACGCCATTTCCACGGGATACACTTTCGAACTTCCGCAAATGGGACAGTAACGCTTGTTGCGGATTTGGTCGTTGATGGCAATGACGCCGCATTTTTCGCAAACCAGTTCGACAGTCTTGTCAGAATCTTCGATGAACTTTTCCTGCAACAGCATGGCAGCTCCATGCCCTACTAAAGTTTCTCCTTCCATTTCTCCGAACCTGAGTCCGCCTTCTTTTTCCTTTCCTTCCGTCGGCTGGCGCGTCAAAATCTGAACTGGACCGCGAGAACGCGCTTGGAGTTTGTGCGCGACCATATGGAACAATCTTCGATAGGCAATGACTCCCACGAAAATTTCTCCTTCGAGTCTTTCGCCAGAAATGCCGTCGTAAAACGTTTCTTTTCCGTCGCTGCGAAACCCTCTTTCATGCAGCATTTTGCGCAATTCTTTTTCCGTCACTTCGTCGAATGCGGTGCCATCAATCTCTTGTCCTTTCAAACTTCCTACCTTTCCTCCTAACATTTCAAGCAAGTGTCCCACTGTCATTCGCGCAGTAATCGAATGGGGATTCAGAATAAGGTCGGGCTTGACGCCTTCTGCCGTAAAGGGCATGTCTTCTTCGGGAATAATTGCTCCAACGACTCCCTTCTGTCCGTGCCGGCTCGAAAATTTGTCTCCCAATTCCGGAACCATGTTTCCACGCACTTTCATTTTCACCAACTTGTTTCCGCCTTCGCCTTCCGTGACAATGACTCTGTCAATGGTTCCCGGCTTTCCTTTTCGCACCGAAACCGAAGCTTCGCGGCGTTTTTCCTGCACGACGCCAAATTCTGCCACTTCTTCCAAAAAGCGTGGAGGAGAGGTTTTTCCAATAATGACTTCTTTGTCGGAAATGACGGATTCGACTTCCGCCAAACCGTCTTCTCCCAAATGTCGATACGCGGGTTCTCCCAAATATCCCACGGTTTCTTCGACCGGAACTTCAAACGTGTCCACTTGTCCTCCGGGATAGCGGGTTTCTTCGCTTTCATACGTTCGATAGTAGGCGACTCTTGCCAAGCCCCGGTCGACTGCGCCCTTGTTCAACACGACCGCATCCATCATATTGAAGCCCCTGTATGGCATGATGGCCACGACCATGTTTTGCATGTCCGGCCGTTCCGAAGTTTTCAACAAGTCTTGTGTTTTGGTTTTGACAATCGCTTTTTGCGGATAGTACAAGAGATAGGATTCCGTGTCTGTGCGCAACGCATAGTTCAACGCTCCCAATCCAAGGGATTGCTTGAACATTTTCGCCCCGTGCAAGCTCTTTCCCGCCATGTTGTGTTCGATGTACGGAATCATGCTCGAAATTACGGAAAACATTCCTAAAGGAGAAATTTCCATGTGCGTGTGCTCTTTCGTAATTTCGGTTTCGTCCACCGCAATCAAAGTATTTTCTTCTTCTTCCGCGTCCAAGTATTCGACAAACCCTTTTTCGACCAAATCTTTGAACGAAAGCTTTCCATCTTTGACTTGTTTGACGTGGTCTTCCGAAATTCTCAACTTTCCGTTTTCGACAGTCAACAACGGCCGCTGCACCCTTCCCGCGTCCGTGTTCACGTAAATTTCGTTCGTGTCCGCGTGCCATGCGATGTTGATTTGATAGTCGATTTTTCCTTGGCGGCGCTTTTGCACCAACTCTTTGACGAGTTTTTCCGGCTCTTTGTGAAAGCCGATCAGTCGACCGTTAATGTACACTTTTGTCCTATCCACTGCCATATAGACACCTACGATAGGAAACGCAGTTTCCTAATCCCTTCCTTTTCCATTTTCAACTTCCCTTTAAGTTTCATTTCAACTTGACTCCGGCATCGCGCAACATTTTTTCAACCGGCTCTTCAGAACTTTCTGTTGTTACCGTTGCCAGCAGGGCTAGATTTTTTACAA
>CAZHUN010000042.1:0-22680 GCA_964535725.1 uncultured archaeon | reverse complement strand
TATCGATGTCTTTCATCGTAATTAATCCAACTAATCTGCCTTTACTGTCGACAATTGGAAGCTTTTCAATCCTATTCTTGTGCAAAATTTCCTTTGCTTCGTCCTGCGAAATCATCTTGTTGACGGTAACCAGTTTTTTCGTCATTATTTCTGAAACTTTTTTTTGCGGATTGTCCTCGAAAAGGAGATCCCTGTGCGTAACGATCCCAACAAGCTTGTTGTTGTGCACAACTGGAAAGCATCCAATTCCATATTTGTTTTGCAACTCCCTGATTTTTCCAATGCGATCCTTCGGAGAAATGACAACTGGCTTGCTGATTATCCAGAACTCTGTTCTTTTAACCTTTTGAACCTCTTCAACCTGCCTTTCAATGCTTAGGTTTCTATGAATTATTCCAAGACCGCCTTCCCTGGCAAGTGCGATTGCTGTTTTGCTTTCTGTTACGGTATCCATTGCCGCGCTGACAAGCGGAACATTCAAGGAAATTTTTTTTGTGAGCTTTGTCTTCAAATTAGTCTCTTTAGGAAGAATTTCGCTGTAATTCGGAATAAGTAGTATATCGTCAAAAGTAAGGCCAATTTTTTGTTCGCCAACCATAAAAACTTTTTTCTGCCAATAGAATTTAATACGTGACGGGAAATCCATGTCTTTTAAGGCGTGAATGAGAGCTACGCCGCCCTTTATTTGTGCCACAAATTTGTATAGGTCTCTTGTACGGGTGCAGTGAACCGCGCCCGGCAGGAGAAAGTCTGTTCTATGGATTATGTTGGCATAATTAAACAAAAATCCTCAGATGGTGTTTTATAATCAACCGAGAAAATTTTTATTGCACAAAGAATTGGTTGGGAGAAGAATGATGGATTCTGAAGCAAGGCATGAATGTGGCTTGGCGGCAATTTCACTTGGTTCTGAAAAAGAAATCGACCTGCCAAGTGCAGCAGCTTACTATTTGTACCGAATGCTTTTGCAGCAGCAGAACCGCGGCCAGCTTTCAGCCGGAATAACCACTTTTGATGAAAAAAGAGAACTCAGGCTTTTCACTTACAGAAAACTCGGACTGGTGAACGAGGCGATGAGTTCGCATAATCTGGGAAAGCATAATGCAATACTCGACAGATTGCAAGGCAACCTCGGAATAGGGCATGTTCGCTATGCAACTTGCGGAACGAACGACATCACTTATGCCCAGCCGTTTGAAATGTATCATGGAAGGAGCTGGAAATGGTTTAGCATTGCTTTCAACGGAAACCTAGCCAACTTCAACGAACTTAAGGCAAGCCTTGAAGAAAAAAACTACCAATTGGTTAGGAAATCAGACACCGAACTCATCATGCATAACATCAGCTATGCCATGCGAGGAGATGAAAGAATTTCTTTAGAAAGTGTTTTTTCCGACCTAAGCAACAAATTCATAGGCGCTTACAACATATTGTTTTTGAATGCAGAAGGAAAGCTTGCCGCATTCCGCGATCCTCTTGGCTTTCATCCCTTGTGTTACTCAATCCAAGATGGCAACATACTGATTGCTTCGGAAAGCTGCGCGATTTCACACCTTGGATACAACAACATTCAATCCCTCAATCCAGGAGAACTTCTTGAGGTTGAAAACAATGAAGCAAAAATCACAAAAGTTGCCGAAAGCCCGAAGAAAGCGCATTGCATGTTCGAGTTCGTGTATTTTGCAAATCCTTCTTCTGAAATTGAGGGAAAAAGTGTTTACAATGTAAGATGGAATTTGGGAAAAGAGCTTGCAAAAGGGGAAAGGCTTGAATTAAATGAAACTGATTACGTTGTCGTTGCAGTGCCTGACACTGCAAAACCGGCAGCAGACGCATTTGCCCGTTTTACGGGCCTTGCTTCAATGGAAGGATTGCTGAGAAACAGGTATGTGGGCCGAACATTTATTGAAGGGGATGCAAGAGAACAGCGCGTGAAAGAAAAATACGATTTGAACAAGCCCGTGCTTGAAGGGAAAAAAGTTATTCTCGTTGAAGACAGCATTGTAAGAGGCTCAACCATTAAGCCATTGGTGCACTACATCAAAAACGAAGGAAAGGTAAAGGAAGTGCACGTGCGCGTTTCCTGCCCTCCAATCCGAGCGCCATGCTTTTTCGGCATAGACATGTCCACGCTTTCCGAAATGATTGCCGTAAAGCACATGTCAAAAGAGGAAATCGAAAATGTAGGCTTCCATGATTTGGAGGAAAAAACCATTGACAAAATAAGACAGCATATTGGCGCGGATTCTCTACGGTATCAAACCCTGGAAGGCCTTGGGAAGGCAATTGGCTTTGAAGGAGGCACAAAAAACCTCTGCATGGCTTGCGTGACAGGAAAATATCCAATGGAATTCGGAGACAAGCTCTATCAGATTTCAATGAAAAACCACCAGAAAGGAGAAAAAGGCAGAACATTCGAGCTTGAAGTAAAATCATAAGGAAAAGGCGGGCATGAAAAAAATTTATCAGTTCTGATTGTCGGCGGCGCAAGCGGTTTCGCGAATGGCGGAAGTCGCGGGAAAGTTGAAAGACGTGTCAGGACCGAAAATTACGGAAACATATTTTGTTCAAGAGAAAGTGAAGACAATTGCCGAAAACAAGCCAATGCTTTTATAGTTCGACACCGAGATTGAGTCATGCACTCGATTTTCACCGTTCAAGGAAAGAACGTCCAACAAGTGGGATTTCGCCCGTTCTTGCAATCGCTTTCCCTCGAGTTCGACGTGGATGTCATCGCGCGCAACTCGTTGTCTCCCAATATCGTGGAAGTGGAAGTGCAGGGTTTGCCTCAGAACGTACACGCATTTTACGCATTCTTGTCCGAAGCCGACGAAAATGGAAATTATCTCCACACGCCAAAAGGCGCGGTCGTGAACGAAGTGTCGCGAATGACCGAAATCGAGGGAGAGTTGAAAGACGTGGCAATCCTGAAGCAGGGAAACAAGCTCATCTTCGAACAACTGTCGAAAGGAATTTTCTATCAAAAAGAACTCGTCGAAGGGCAAAAAGAAATGTCCAAATTGATTGCCGAAACCTTGCAAGAGATTCGCGCCAAGAGCTGATCGAATTCCTCAATTCACGGTTTTTCAAAGAGGGTGAACGAGTACACCGGCCCTTTGGAGGTTTTTCGGACTCCATTGAAATACGCACCCATCAAAGGAGTTTCGATTTTTTTCGGCCAAAAGTCCACGCCTTTGGTTTTTAATTGCTTAAATTTGTCAAACACTTCGGGTTCAATCTGTTTGGTGCCCATCCACTCGGAAATAATGGTGGGCGCGTACGATTTTTGCATTTTTTCATAAAACAAGGCCATACGAAGTTCATCTCCCCGCAACCGTCTTCCCTTTTTTTCGGTTCCGACAAAGTCGGCCATGTGCGATAGCATGTTTTGGAACGAACGCTGTTCGCGCGCCTTGTTTTTGTACGTTTTTCGCTCTTTCCACATCGTGGCGAGCTTTTTTTCGATTTTGGGAAGGCTTCCTTCTTTCCAATGGTTCAAGTGAAACCAGTAGGTTTCGACCGCCATTTGGCGAAGGGCATCTGCCAGCGGTCCAACTTTGACGAACACGGTTTTGCGCGGCTGTACTTCAGTATTTTGCCATCGCTTGTGCACAGTGGTTTTTTGTTTGGAAAAAATCCATCGCGAAGTACGTACCTCTTTTCGTTGAACATCCGGATACCGCTTTACAATTTCTTTCAACAAGACCAAGTAATCGCGCACGTTTTTTTTCGAAACTTTGCTCTCGGGAACAAGAAGGGCGCGCCTTTTGTTCCGATAAATGAGGGGTTCTTTTTTGAATGCAGGCATGCCATTGAAGAGAACAAAAGGGTATTTAGCGCTTTCTTTTTTCGAGCTCTTTGCGCATTTCAAAAGGAAGCAACCCGTGCGCTTGGAGTTTTTCCAGTTCTTCCGTGGGAATGTTGGAAAAGGAAGCGTATTGCGCGGCCTTGATTTTGGGAGAAACGACAATGGTTTCTCCGATAATCATCATGTCGGACTTTTTGGACGAGCGGGCGATGACTTTAGACTTGGACGATGCCTTGGAACGATGGGACGGCTTTCGCACTGCCCTTTTTACTGTCCGATGAGTTCCTGCTTTTGCTTTTTTCTTCGCCATGCTTTTTCAGAGGCTTTTCGGGCTTTTAAACCTTTTTGCGGGAATATAGTTTAGAGCAGTGGCTGAGCGGTTGTCGCTCTTCCGCCGTGTCAAAGCGGCTCCTTTGGCGAATGCTGAAAGGATGTGAAGGGTGAGGAAAGTCCGTCCTCCGCGCAATCAAAAACCGTTCCCGCGAGGGAACCCTCCTGAACAGAAACGATACCCTGCAAAGGGATGAAACGGCGGGAGGTTGAACCCGTTCAAAATTGAACGGGGCGGAGCAAGTGCGAAATGCACGCTAAGGCGAATACCGCTATCAATTCCCGTTCCTGCAAAGTTGGGAGGGAAGAAAACAGAAGACGGCTTACGGGCCACTGCTCTATTCCCCTTGCTTTTAAATTCTCTAGCGCTATTCTACTCGTATGATTTCTTCTCAAACCATCCGCGAAAAGTTTCTGCAATTCTTTCGCGAAAAAGGCCACGCCATCATTCCCTCTTCTTCCATCCTTCCCGAAAACGATCCTACTGTGTTATTCACCACTGCCGGAATGCACCCGCTCGTTCCCTATCTTTTGGGAGAAAAACATCCTTTGGGAAAAAAACTCGTCGACTTTCAAAAGTGCGTGCGCACCGGTGATATCGATTCGGTCGGAGACCAGTGGCATTTGACGTGTTTTGAAATGCTCGGCAATTGGAGTTTGGGAGATTATTTCAAAAAAGAAGCGATTGCGTACAGTTTTGAATTTTTGACAAGCAAAAAATGGCTTGGATTGGACAAGGAACGAATTCATGTAACCTGCTTCATTGGAGACAAGGACTGCCCGAAAGATATAGAAGCGGCTTCGGAATGGAAGAAGCAAGGCATTCCCGAAGAACGCATTCACTTTCTTCCCAAAAGCGATAATTGGTGGGGGCCAGCAGGACAAACCGGCCCTTGCGGTCCTTGTACGGAAATGTTCTACGACACGCGACAGAATATGGACTTGAAAGGAAAAACACCTACGGAAAAATTTGTGGACGGTTCCAACAAGGGCCGTTTTGTGGAGATTTGGAACGACGTGTTCATGCAGTACAATAAAACCGCAGAAGGAAAATTCGTTCCGTTGAAACAGCAGAACGTGGATACGGGAATGGGGCTCGAACGAACCACGGCAGTTTTGAACGGCTTGAACTCGAACTATGAAACCGACTTGTTCGAACCCGTCATGAAAGAAATTGTTTCGCTTTCAAAAACCAAAAACGTGCAAAGCCAGCGTATCATCGCTGACCATTTGCGCGCTACAACGTTCATGCTCGGAGATTCTCGCGGAATTTCTCCTTCCAATGTCGATCAAGGCTACGTGCTACGCAGGCTAATTCGGCGTGCCGTGCGCCATGGAAGATTGCTCGGAATCAAACACAACTTCACCTCGCAAGTGGCCAAAGCGGTCGTCAAACGATTTTCTTCTATTTACCCGGAGCTGAAGGAAAACGAAAAGCGCATTGAAGCGGAGTTGGAAAAAGAAGAGTCCAAGTTCCGCACCACGTTGGAAAAAGGGTTGCAAATCTTGAACTCGGAAATCGACAAGCGAAAGATGGTGGATGCGAAGACCGCTTTCGACTTGTACCAAAGTTATGGTTTTCCCATTGAAATGACAGAAGAAATTGCTGCTGAGAAGGGACTCAAAGTCGACCAAACTTCCTTCCACGCATTCCTCGCAGAACACCAACAAAAGTCGAGAAAAGGCGCCGAGCAAAAGTTCAAAGGCGGGCTCGCGGACAATTCGGAAGAAGTCACTCGATTGCATACTGCCACGCACTTGTTGAATGCCGCGCTGAAACAAGTTTTGGGAACTTCCATTCACCAGAAAGGTTCGAACATCACGAATGAACGCTTGCGCTTCGACTTTTCGTACGAGAAAAAAATGACGTCCGAACAATTGAAGAAAGTGGAAGAGATTGTGAACAAGGCCATTCTGCGCGGTTTTGAAGTCAAGTTCGACATTGTTCCGCTGTTGGAAGCAAAAAAGCTTGGCGCGGAAATGCTGTTCGGAGAGAAGTACGGCGAAAACGTGAAAGTGTACACAGTATGGGATCCGAAGACAAAAGAAGTTTTTTCGCGCGAGTTTTGCGGCGGACCGCACGTTTCCAACACGAAAGAAATCGGAAAGTTCAAGATTTTGAAAGAAGAAGGCGTGGCTGCGGGAGTCCGCCGTATTAAAGCCGTTGTCGGATAGGACAAAAACATTAAAGAAGAGAAAAGCGTTCTATACTGCATGAGTCCAATTCATCCAAAGCCAAGTAGCCATAGAGAAAAGTCGGTTACGCGAAAGTATAGTAGTCCAACCAGGGACAAACCAGTCAATCCGAAAAAAGAAATTCAAGACTTTTCAATGAGAAGACTCCAAAACAAGGGAATTTACTTGTTTTTGGATGGAAAAGAAAGGTTGTTTAAATACAATTTCAAAGAAATGAAAGAATTGATTCTGAAATACAAAGGCAGAAGCACAGTTATCGCAATGATGAAATTGGACGGAAATGAAAAATTGATTGAAGAAATTCGGGCCTATTTTCCAGGCTTTATTCCCAAACAAATTTTTGAAGGAAAAACCGTGTACGAAACTTTTTTGGGAAATCGACGATATTCCGCAGTCAAATACGAAGTATACCAAAAAGTGGAACAAAAAGCCAAGACAGATGAGAGTGCAGCTGGATTTTTGAATGGACTCAATCGTACATTACTAGAGTTGTCCAAGCTTCGCTCCAAACTTGCCAATCAAAAAATAACGGTTTCGCCTTTAGAACTTTCAAACGAAATCGAAGAATTTGAACGATTGAAAAAAGAAAGCGAAAAAGTGAAGTGAAATGCCACCAAAGCCTATCCTGCGACGGCCCAAAAGCGAGTGGCTCTCGTACAAGGATGGAAAACTTTCTTTTCGGAGTGGATGAATTGCACGAGGAGATCGAAGATGCGCTCGCGCGCCGCCGAAAGTTGGGCGAGGAAACGCTGTAAAGCGATTGGAAACCTATTGCGCTTTAAAACCCCTTTTCTCCGCCACTCTAGCATGCCCACATACGATTTCGCCACTCTCGAGCCCAAATGGCAGGCCGCGTGGAAGAAAGAGAAGATTTTCGAAGCCAAAAAAAGCGCGAAGAAAAAATACTACGTTTTGGAAATGTTCCCCTATCCTTCCGGAAAATTGCACATGGGCCACGTACGCAATTATTCCATCGGCGATTCGTTCGCCCGTTTCAAGCGCATGCAAGGCTATAATGTATTGTATCCCATGGGCTATGATGCGCTTGGACTTCCCGCCGAAAATGCTGCCATCAAAGGCGGAGTCCACCCGCGAAAGTGGACAATGGAACGCATTGCCGAAATGCGCGGCCAGCAAGAACGAATGGGCTTCAGTTATGATTGGAGCCGCGTCTTGCAAACCTGCGACCCTGAATACTATCGCTGGAACCAGTGGATTTTTCTGCAATTCTTAAAAAAAGGCCTCGCCTATAAAGCAAAAGCCACTTCAAACTGGTGCCCGAAAGACCAAACCGTTTTGGCCAACGAGCAAGTGATTGACGGAAAGTGCTGGCGCTGCGGTTCGGAAGTTCAACAAAAAGAATTCGAACAGTGGTTTTTCAAAATCACCGCGTATCAAGACGAATTGCTAAAAGATTTGTCGAAGTTGGAACACTGGCCGGAAAGAGTAAAAACCCTGCAAAAGAACTGGATTGGAAAATCGGAAGGTGTGGACATTTTCTTCAAACTCGAAGGAACCGACAAAGTGCTTCCCACTTTCACCACCCGTTGCGACACGGTTTACAGTGTTACGTTTCTCGCCATCGCTCCAGAACATCCCATGATTCCCGAGTTGGTGAAAGGCACTGGCCTCGAGGAAGAAGCGAAATTGTTCGTGGAAAAATGCAAGAAAGAGAGCATGATTGATCGCACAAACGAAGAAAAGGAAAAAGAAGGCCAGTTCACGGGCCGCTATGCGATAAACCCAGTGAATGGGGAAAAAATCCCCATTTTCATCGCCAACTTCGCCCTCATGTATGGAAGCGGAATGGTCATGTGCGATGCGCATGATAAAAGAGATTTCCGATTCGCCCGCAAGTACAATCTTCCGCTGAAATTCGTGATTTCTTCGGATGGCAAGCCCATCGACCCCGCCAACCATGAAGATGCGTTCGTGGACAATGGAATTTTATTCAACTCCGGCCAATTCTCTGGCATGAAAAACACGGAAGCGCTTTCCAAAATGGCAGTATGGCTGGAAAAGGAGAAAAAAGGAAAACGAGTCACCAACTACAAGCTCCGCGATTGGTTGATCTCCAGACAACGCTTTTGGGGAACGCCCATTCCCATCATTTACTGCTCCAAGTGTGGCATGGTTCCCGTTCCGGAAAAAGATTTGCCCGTCAAACTGCCAGATTCGGCGCCGTTTACAGGAGAAGGCAATCCCCTGGACAAAGTGCCCGAGTTTGTGAACGTTTCCTGTCCCAAGTGCAAGTCTCCCGCTCGGAGAGAGACCGACACCATGGATACTTTTGTGGACAGTTCTTGGTATTTTTTCCGCTATTGTTCTCCGCACTTTGAAAAAGGCCCTTTCGATTCCAAAGAAAGCCAGTACTGGATGCCAGTCGACCAGTACATTGGCGGCATCGAACACGCCATCCTACACTTGCTATACGCGCGCTTTTTCGCCAAAGCACTACGCGACCTCAAAGTAGCAAAAATAGACGAACCTTTCCAACGCCTCCTCACCCAAGGAATGCTCTTAAAAGACGGCGAAGTCATGAGCAAAAGCAAGGGAAACACCGTCGACCCCGGACACATCATCCAAACCTACGGCGCCGACACCGCAAGAACCTTCATTTTAAGCGTGGCTTCTCCCCAAAAAGAAATGGAATGGAGTGACGAAGGCGTCGAAACCACCCACAAACTCTTGAACAAAATATACATTTTGGGAACTTCGCCCCACACCTTCTCTTCCTACAAAACCCTCTCCAACGCCGACAAGCTCATCCAAAGCAAAAACCACCGCACCATTTTAACAGTAACAGAACACTTGGAAAACTTCGAAACCAACATGGCCATCCAAAAACTCTCCGAACTAACTAACGCCCTCTCCCACTACACTCCGAAAAACAAAACCGTCTACACCGAAACCCTCGAAACCATTTTGCTACTCGTCGCACCCTTCGCGCCACACTTGGCCGAAGAACTATGGTCGAAAAACCACAAAAACTTCATTTCCACTTCCCCCTGGCCGAAAGCGGACAAGAAAAAAATAAACGAAGAAATCGAAGCCTTGGACGAATTCGTCCAAAACACGGCCAGCGACATCCGAACCGTCCTTGAATTGGCCAAAATCCCCAACCCGAAACAAATCACATTATTTATAGCAGAGCCGTGGAAATACGATTTATTCAAAGAACTCATCAAACTCAAAGACAACCGCAACCCGGGAGAAGTACTCAAAAAATTGGCTTCCAATTCCAAATTCAAGCCCCACATGCAAGACATTTCCAAAATCATACCCCGAATGGTTTCCAGCGGAAAAATTCCAGAGAAAGTGTTGGATGCGAAGAGCGAGTTGAAAGCGCTCGAAGAAGCGAAAGGGTTCTTCGAAGGGGAATTCAAAGCCAAAGTCGAAATCGTCGAAGCGGAAAAGAGTACAGAAGTTAAAGCCAAGAATGCAACGCCCGGGAAATCCGCTGTATTAGTCAAATAAAATCTAGTTTTGGGAAAAGAAAGGCTTTTTATCGCGTGCGGGCGAGGGCGACGGTTTTGGGAGAGGATGGAGGGTATGGTTTTTCCGTTTCGATGGAAATGCTGGCAATGTGGCTTTGGACGCGGACGGTGCGGCCGTGGCGAGAAAGGGAAACGAGACGGCTGGCGCGCAAGGTTCGAAGATCGCGAGAGACGGAAGGTTGGGGGCGATGGAGAGCCTTGGCCAGAGCGCCAACGGCCGAAAAAGGGTGTTTTTGCAAGTAGTAGAGCAAGTCCATTTTGGCAGGAGGATACCAATCGACCAACTGGCGGAACGAATCCACATAAACTATATGCTGGTTTCGCTTGTCTTTCAAGCTTTGCTTGAACAGCGCTTCTTCGTCTTTTTCCCAATCGCAACCGATTTTGAAAATGACGTGAACGTCTTTGCTGGCCAACACCAACCGTTTCATGTTACTACCTTCCATATATGACTTGGAAATCATATATAATCGTTTCCCTCTCGCGCTCGGTTTTGGACGGCAGAAAGCCAACCTCGCCAGTTTTGAAAGATGTGTTGTTTGGACCACGAGTAGATGGCGGGCAAGGGTTCACTGGCGACGGGAATGGATTGGTGGCGCAAGGGAGGGCGTTTGTACAACAAGTCGGCATGGTAGCGATTTTGGAACGAGTTGTCCACTCTGTACAAATTGTGCGGGATTCCATCCTTCAAAAAATAGCATCGAACGCGAAATTCCTTCCATTCATCAGAATCGATGTCGAAGTACAATATCGAGTGCAAAAAAACCGGCTCAACCGAGTCGAGACGAAACTCTTTGCTCCGCGAGTAAACGGCCATGTCTTGTCGCACTTTCAACGGGTTTTAAAACGCGCGCGAAAGTTCGGCAAAGGACGTTCTAGCCTAAAGGAAAAGGTTTTTGAAGGCAAAAAGCGTCGTCTTGTGCATGCAGTACTTGCTCGCGTTTTGTTTTTCGAAAAAGGCCAAAACGTACATTGAAAGCCTGCGCGTTCGCGTTTCCAAACAATTCAAAGTCAAACACACGTTGCGTTCTCGCATTCCAGCTCACTTGACGCTAAAATACGGCATTGGAAGCGCGTCGATCCAAAAAGTGGAAAAAACGGTGGAAGAATTTTGCCGAAAAAACGCTTCGGCCCAGTTTCAACTGTTCGGGTTCGGGCATTTCCGAAAAAACGTCATTTTTGCCAGAGTGATTTCTTCCCAATATATGAAACGACTCCAAAACGAGCTCTTTGCGTTTCAATAATTCCAAAGTTTCGGCACGTTTTAAAGATCGGGGGAGAAAGGGCAAATACCAGCGCAAAAAAGCGTCTCCGGGCTTGACGAGAAAAGGAACAATTCCGTGGTGCGATACAAAAATTGTTTTCGGAGTTTTTCCCTTTTCGATCATTTCGCGCATTTGCTCTTCGGAAAAGCTGGCAATGATGCCATTGCGCGCACCAACACTGCGCGTAGAGCTTTCGGCCACCAAGGGACGGGGGATGTGATATTGTTCTTTGAGAGAAACTGGAACGAGAAGCTCGCCGGGAAAAATCACAAAGTGTCCGTTGCGCTGGTGTGTTTTTCCGTGAACGTGTTCGACGTGCGTGTCGGGAGAAATGACCCTTTCCCAGCCTTTCTTGTGCAACATGTTCGAAACCTTTGCAAGAATACAAACCGCCGAGAATAAAAGCATTGGCCGGCTAAAAAGGCCGGCCATGGAATTCTTTTAAAACGCGTCGCAAGCCAATCGTACAAGGTATGCGAATGGAAGAAGCGCAAGCGAAAGAAGCTAGAGGGTTTTACGAGCATTTGAACGAAAAACAGAGCGTTACGCGCAAAATGCTCGACCGACCTTTAACGCTGGCGGAAAAAATTCTATACGCGCATTTTGTCGAACCCGCCCAACAAGAAGCCGAACGCGGGAGCGCATTTGTCGAACTGTCTCCCGACAGAGTAGCCATGCAAGATGCAACAGCACAAATGGCATTGTTGCAATTTATGATGGCCGGTATAAAGACGACAGCAGTTCCAACCAGCTTGCACTGCGACCACCTCGTGCAAGCACAAACTGGAGCCCAGCACGATTTGTTGGTTGCATTGGAAGAGAACAAGGAAGTGTACGATTTTTTGCAAAGCGCGTGCCAGCGTTTTGGAATCGACTTTTGGAAGCCGGGTTCTGGCATCATTCACCAAGTCGTGTTGGAAGAGTACGCGGTTCCCGGAGCCCTCATCATTGGAACAGATTCGCACACTCCCAACGCGGGTGGATTGGGAAGCATTGCCATCGGAGTGGGAGGAGCGGATGCCGTGGACGTGATGGCGGGAATGCCATGGGAAGTTAAAATGCCCAAATTGATTGGAGTCAAACTTGTTGGAAAATTATCGGGATGGACGTCGCCCAAAGACGTCATTCTCAAACTCGCGGGAATTTTGACAGCAGAAGGGGGGACGGATTGCATCATCGAATATTTCGGAGAAGGAACGCACAGCATTTCGTGCACGGGAAAAGCAACGATTTGCAACATGGGAGCCGAAGTGGGCGCCACTTGTTCCATTTTTCCCTACGATACGCGCATGCGAGACTATTTGCAACACACGCGAAGAGAGGATTGGGCAAAAGCAGCGGACGAATTTGCGCACGACTTGAAAGCGGATGCGGAAGTGGAACAAAACCCGGAAAAATATTTTGACAGGGTCATCGAAATCGATTTGGACAAACTCGAACCGCATT
Organism: uncultured archaeon; assembly: GCA_964535725.1. Lineage (GTDB taxonomy): Archaea > Iainarchaeota > Iainarchaeia > Iainarchaeales > UBA10191 > CAZHUN01. The sequence goes on along the minus strand of CAZHUN010000042.1, from coordinate 10,138 downwards.
TGAACGGGCCCATGACGCCCGACAAGGCGTGGCCTGTTTCCAAACTCAAGCAGGCAGTGAAGGAAAACGATTTTGCCGACAACATTAGTGTGGCGCTGATTGGAAGTTGTACGAACTCGAGCTATGAAGATATTGAACGCGCGACGAGCGTGGCGCGGCAGGCGCTGGAAAAAGGGCTGAAAGCGCGCATTCCCTTCACCATCACGCCAGGCTCGGAACAAATTCGCGCAACAATTGACAGAGATGGGCACTTGAAAGTGCTGGAAAATTTTGGCGGAACTTTATTGGCCAACGCGTGCGGGCCGTGCATCGGAATGTGGAAGCGCATGGACGTTCAAACCGGAGAACGGAACACGATCGTAACATCGTACAACCGCAATTTTGCCAAGCGGAATGATGGAAACCCGGCCACGATGGCGTTTGTAGGCAGTCCAGAACTAGTGACTGCGCTCGCGATTGCCGGAAAGTTGAGTTTCAATCCATTGGAAGACGAGCTGGAGAATGACATGGGGGAAAAAGTCAGGCTCGCGCCTCCGTATGGAAACGAGTTTCCGCCAAACGGGTTTGAGCGCGGGACTTTGGGATTGGTGCGGACAAAGGGAAACCCGTTGCAACCCATCGAAGTGGCACCCGACAGCGGCCGAATCCAACTGTTGGAACCGTTCGCACCATGGAATGGAAAGGACATTGTGCAGGCCGCAGTATTGTTGAAGGAGAAGGGGAAATGTACAACAGACCACATTTCTCCTGCCGGACAGTGGTTGAAATTTCGAGGGCATTTGGACAAGATTTCGGACAACTTGTTTTCGGGCGCAGTGAACGCGTTTTCCGGTCAGGCGGGAAAATCGACGAACGTGCTGACGAAAGAAGTAGCGTTCGTTTCTCAAGTGGCGCGAGAGTACAAGGCGAAAGGCATTGCGTGGATCGTCGTGGGAGAAGAGAATTACGGAGAAGGGTCGAGCCGGGAACACGCGGCCATGGAACCGCGGTTTTTGGGCGGAAAGGCCGTCATCGTCAAAAGCTTTGCCCGCATTCACGAGTCGAATTTGAAAAAGCAGGGAATGCTGCCCTTGACGTTTGCCGACCGTGCGGATTATGAAAAGATTCGAGAAGACGACCGCGTCGACATTTCGTTGAAAGAGTTTGCACCCCGAAATCCGTTGAATATGGTATTGCATCATTCTGACGGTTTGAAAGAAAGCATTGAATTGAAACACTCGTTCAACAAAAGCCAAATCGAATGGTTCAAAGCCGGCTCGGCGTTAAACCTCATCGCGCGAGAACAACAGTAAAGCGAAACGCGTTTTTATAGAAGTTGAAACGTCTAGTTTTCATGCCCAATGCTTTGGTCCACAGAGTGTTTGCCGTACTCTTTCTACTCGCTTTTTTGCAATGGCACGAGCAGTTGAATCCATTCAATGGAGCAATCGCCATTGCCGTCGCGATTCTGTTTGCTGGAGGAACGTTGAACATTTCATGGAAAAAATTCGGCCTTTCTCCCGACGTGGATTTGGTATTCTGGCACCGCAATCCATTGTTCCACTCCATTATTTTGCCCGGAGCGCTGTATTGGACTTTTCCAAACCTGTACACGCAATTGATTTTGCTCGCGTGGGGTTCGCACGTTTTGCTCGACTTGTTCACGGCGCGAGGAAGGCCCAAATTCTCGCCCTCGCCCAAAAATTGGGAACTGGGTTTGATCGGATTTGGAATCGCGGCCGCGAGCGCGATTATTACGCTATTAATATTTGTCGGATTTTTGAAATAGAGTGATTCGCATCGTCAGCGCTTCTTTTTCGGCTTTTTTGCGCGTTTTTTGCTCGGTTTTTTCAAACGCCTCTTTTCTGGATTTGTTTTCAGAAGTGCAAATTCTTTCACGTCGAACATGAACTTGTGCAAGGATTTGGGGATTTTCACGCTGCCATCTTTTTGCTGGAAGTTTTCCAAAATCAAGCGCAAGACGCGCGGAGTAGCAACCATTGTAGCGTTCAGCGTGTGCACGTATTCTTTTTCGCCCTTCGAATCGCGGAATTTTTCGTTCAAGCGGATGCTCTGCCACGTCGTGCAATTCGAACAAGATCCCAACTCGATGTACTTTTGCTCTCTCGGACTCCAACCTTCCAAGTCGTACTTTTTCGAAGCAACAATTCCCAAGTCTCCCGTGCAAACGTTGACAACGCGGTAGGGAATCTTCAACGCTTTCATGAATTGTTCGGCGTTGCGAATCAGTTCTTCGTGCAGTTTCCACGAGTCTTTGGGATGGCAAAAAATGAATTGTTCGACTTTGTCGAATTGGTGGGTGCGGAACAAGCCGTGCTCGTCCAAGCCGTGTTTTCCCACTTCTTTGCGGAAGCAGGGAGAAATTCCGGCATAGTTGAGGGGAAGCTGGCCGATGGAAAAGACGGCGTTCGCGTGCATGGCCACCATGGGGTGTTCGGAAGTGGCGATCGGATACAAGTCATGGTTTTCTATCTTGTAAAGGACTTCTTCAAACTGGTCTAGCGAAGTAACGCCCTCATATGCTTTCCGCCGCATAAAAAGTGGCGGGTCAACCAAAGCGAAGCCTTTTTTGACCAGCATTTCGATTGCCAACTGCTGGAGCGCATTGTTCAACAAGGCCAGGGGGCCTTTTAGAATATAGAATCCTTCTCCGGAAATTTTGACCGCGTTTTCAAAATCCGCCAAACCGAGTTTGACGGCCAGCGCGCCGTGGTGTTGGAGTTCGAATTTGGGTTTGAAAGGTTTTCCCCATTTTCGAACCACTTTGTTGTCCGCGTCGGACTTTCCGAAAGGGACAGAGTCGTGCAACAAGTTGGGCATTTTCAGCACCAGCACGTCCAAGGAAGCGCGAAGTTCTTTCACTCGTTCTTCGTTGTTTTTGAGGTTGTTTCCCAACTCGCGCGCTTGGAGAATGTAGTCGGAAGTTTCTTTTCCAGTTCTTGCAATCGCGAACGCCATTCCTTGTCCTGTTCGACGAGCAAGTCGAAGTCTTTCAAAATTTGGTCGTCTTGGCGTTTGGAAAGGTTTTGGCGAATTTTGAGGGTTTCAGCCCGAACCAATTGAATGTCCAACATAGTGTTGGAAGAAAGAAAGAAAAGGGTTTTAAACGGTCGCAGATTGCAGGGAAACGCGTTCGATTCCGGGAAGAGAAGACAAGTCTTTGACGAGCTTGGAAAGGATGGAAGGGGAAACGTTCAACGAAAACTTGAGTTGGGCGGTAGTGCCTTTGGCCACAAAAGCGACTTTGGCGATGTTGATTCTATACGAAGCGATTTTGGTCGAAACCAAAGCGAGAATGCCCGGACGGTCTTCGCAGTCGATGACCAAGTGAACGGTTTCTGCGCGCGCAATTTTTCCCTTGTGTTTTTGGAGAAAGCGGTGTACTGCTTTTTGGGCGGATTCTGTGTGGACTAATTCCATCCAATTGGACTGCACGCAAGGGGTTGGACTGCGTTCGATAACGATTCTGTCTCCAGACTCGGGCTCTGCTCCCAAAGGAGCGGGTTTGCCGTTAACGGTGGCGCTCTTGGCGCGGATTCCAAGAGTGCGAGACATGAAAAAGGCAAAGTCCAACACGGTGCTGCCTTTCGAAAGTTCGAACACTTCTCCGGATTTGGAAAACACGACTATCGAGTCGGAAAATCGCTTTTCGAGGTTGGATACAAAGGATTTGGAATCGTGACTTTGCAATCGCGCGAGTTCGTCAAACCATTTTGAAAACCGTTTCCACAATTCTTTGGACTTTGCATTGTGGTGCGAAAAACAATACGCAATGCCTTGTCGGGAGACTTCGCGCATTTCCGGAGTCAACACGTGCGCTTTGACGGTTTTTCCGTTCGGGCCAATCACAGTCGAGTGCAGGGCCTGGTAGGAAGGGGTTTTGGGCAGAGCGATGTAGTCTTTGAATTTTTTTGGAACGGGAGGATAGAGGGAATGCAAGACGCCCAACGCTTCATAACACGCTGGCACAGTGGGAGGGTACAAGTAGAGAACGGCAAAATCGTTCAACGCGTTCAAGGGTTTTTTGGACTGCCGCATTTTTTCGTGCAAACTGTACAGCGAAGTCGAAACGATTTCGATGCCAGTATGGTTGGGCAGTTTGGGGCGGAGCACGCGCGCCATTTTGAAAAGCTCTCTTTGCTTCGATAGCGCGAAGGGTCGCACGGAATGTTTGAGCGAACGATACGCTTTCGCATCCAACCCTTTCAACGCCAAGTCTTCCAACTCGTATCCCGCTTCTTGCATGCCCAATTTTTCCGCCAGCGGAGAATAGAATTGCAAACAGTCCAATGCAATGCGCTTCGCTTTTTTGGGAGCCAAATAGTGCAAGGTACGCATGTTGTGGAGTTTGTCGGCAAATTTGACCAAAACGACTCTCTTGTCCTTTACACCGTGCAAAAACAGATTGTGCAGTTTGGACAAGGACTTGTCGGTTTTGCGCAACCGCGGCCCTTTCAATTTCGTGACTCCGGCAACCAATTCTGCCACTTCTTTTCCAAAACGTTTTGCCAGATCGGCTTTCAAAGCCGGAGTTTCTTCCAAAACATCGTGCAAGAGTTCCGCGCACAAAGAAGCAGAGTCCATTTTGTACGATGCCAAAATCAATGTAGCTTCGAACGGGTGGAAAAAATAAGGATGACCAGAATCGCGTTTCAATCCAGAATGCGCTCTGGCACTGTATTCGAACGCGCGCTTCACTTTTGCGCGGTCTCTTTCGGGCAAATACAAAATCGCTTTCGACAATCTCTTCCACTGCTTTGCGAATTGCATTTTGAGTTTAAGGGGGAAAAGATATTTAAGAAGCCGTTTCTGAGAACGCCATCAGTCCATTTGCGCCACAAACCAATGCAATACGATTGACGAGGGGACGAACAACAACCCGTACAATCCAATCGTGTAAAAGATTCCCCCTTCTGAAAGTAACACTGACATGATTTGTGGAAAAGAGCTTCCATTCAAAAACCAGCCAACAGACGAGCCGAGAGCGATGGCAAACACAGTATAGGAAATCATTCTTCCCGAAGTTGCCCACAATTTGGCACTCTTGAGCGAACCCAAAATTTTGACACCGCCTGCAATGATGAGACCTGCAATGAGAAAGAACCAGTGTGGAACGGAATAAATAAAAGGCACGAAAAAAACAAGCAACAATGCTATGTCCAGAACGAGCGCCGCTTTTTCGAGCAATGAAAGCATTTTTTTCACTCCGAAGATATTTTGTGCGAGAGAATCAGTTTGGCCAGATTTGAAAAGACTTGGGCGGGAAGGAACATCAAGGCGAACAACTGGATGGCGGCAAAGGCGCCGTTCGGACCGAGGACCGTGAATTCCGCGTACGCAACGTCGAACGGTCTTCCTTGGGACAAAATGTAGACAAACAACAACAGTGCAAAGAAGGTGAAAATGCGCACGATCCACACTCCACCGTTCAACACAAACCCGGCTTGGCTCGGATCGAATTTCAACCAATTCAATATTCCGAACAACAACAAGCCGATGACGAAAAAGCCGTATGCGAGGACTGAATTCTGCACGAACGCGGTCCAAATGGACCATGCAAGAATGAGCGTGTCGAACACTATCCCCAACATCGCTCCCGCGTACTTCATCCTACATCTTCTCCAGCACGGGAACGCGCAAAAGTTGCAAACCATTTTCGAGAACGTAAACCGTGGCTTGGACTAGAGCGATTCTTGCCGAGCGTTCGGACTTTTCCGCCTCCAACACGGGAACCGCGTGGTAGAAGGAATTGAACGCGGAAGCGAGTTCGAGCAAGTAGTTGCACAGTTTGTGCATTGAAAGGGATTTGCGCGAATCTTGAACGATTTCTGGAAACCGTGCGAGCAAAGAAAGAACCGCTTGTTCTTTTTCGTGCGAAAGCGCGTCGAATTTCGGCTTGCTTTTTCCCTTTGCCTTGCGCAAAATCGATTTGGCGCGCGCGACCGTGTATTGCAAGTAAGGACCGGTTTCTCCTTCGAAAGAAATGCTCTCTTTCGGGTTGAAAGTCATGTCTTGTTTCGCATCTACCCTCAACAAGTAGAAGTTGATCGCTCCGAGAGCAATGGCGTTTTCGCGTTTTTGCAATTCCGATTTCGAAAGGGAAGCGTAGCGTTTGACGAGTTCTTCGCGCGCGAGCGAGCGCACTTCTTGCAACAAGTCGTCCGCATCCACCACTGTTCCTTCGCGCGATTTCATTCTGCCTTCGGGAAGGTTGACCATTCCATAAGAAAGGTGAAAACAGTTCGATGCCCATTTGTAACCCAAGAGTTCGAGGATTTTGAACAGTTGTTGGAAATGCACGTCCTGCTCGTGCGCCACCACGTAAACACTTTCTGTAAGTTGATAGTCCTTGAACTTTTTCAGCGCGAGGTACAAATCTTGCGTAATGTAAATCGAGGTTCCGTCAGCGCGAATCAGCACTTTATCAGGAAGACCATGCGCTTCCAATTTCACCACTATTGCACCGTCGTCGAGCTTTTCGAACAATCCTTTCTTCAATCCCTGCTGGACGATTTCCTTTCCTTTCGTGTAATAGTCGCTTTCGAAATAGTACTGGTCAAACGAAATTCCAAGTTCTTTGTACGTTTGTTTGAAACCCTTCAAACAACAATCGCACAGCGTCTTCCACAACTTTCGCACTTTCGCATTTCCTTTCTCCCACTCTTGCAGCATTTGCTGCGCTTCCTGCTCCAGCAAGGGATTTTGGGCGGCACGCTTGGAGAATTCGACATAGAATTTTCCCACCATATGGTCGCCTTTTTCCTTCGCGTTTATTTTTCCGCCAAACCATTTTTCGCAGGCCAACATCGATTTGCAAATGTGCACGCCCCTGTCGTTGACCAGATTCGCGCGGACGACTTTGGCGCCTTGCGCTTCCAGCAGACGCGAATAACTTTCTCCCAAAGCGATGTTTCGCAAGTGTCCCAAGTGCAAGGGCTTATTCGAGTTCGGGGAACAAAATTCGACCATTACTTTCTTTCCCTTCAATTCTTTATTTTGGCCGAACTTTTTTCCTTGTTTCAATATTTGGGGCAACGTGCTTTCGGCCAGAGAACCTTGTTCGACGAAAAAATTCAAATACGGCCCGGAAGCTTGCACGGAGCGGAAGTTTTTGGGCAGTTTCATGCCGGACAATTCTTGCGCGATTTGTTGTGGACTTTTTTTCAACAGAGGAGAAAGTTTGAAGCATGGAAACGCATAGTCTCCCAATTCGCGCGAAGGGGGAACTTCGATGAACGAGAGCGCTTCATCAATCGAGAGTTGGGGCACTTTCGCGTGCAACGCCTTGGCGAGTTCGAGCTTGAAGTCCATGCTAGTTTCAAGCGGTTTAAGGTTTAAAAGGCTTTAAACGGCAGGGCTTTTATTCAAGAAAATCATTAATCAAACATGGCTTGGAAGACGGGAAATGCATTGGCAGATACATTTCCAGATTCAAAGTTGATTCAGTTTCGCGAATTGCCCGAAAATTTCAAAATCGCCATCAATGCAATGGAAGAAAATGCACGAAAAGTAACCAAAGGCGCCACTGTCGGTCCAGCGAGTGCAATTTTGTTTGATTCTCCGCTTTTTGTGCCAGGAACGGCCGCATATGTTTCATTTTATGCGTTCAGACAATGGTTGGCCAAACAAAAAATGTTAGGACACTGGACAAAACAAGAAATTGCTCCCGGATTGAGTTTCGAAAACGCGCAAAAAAAATACTCGCACATCATATGGGATACGGAAAAAAACGTGCTACTCGTCAAAGCGTCCAACACGCAAATGTTGAAACAACGTTTTCACAACGTAATTCTTTCCCGCTCTAAAATCAAGCAATCCAAAATCGGAAAACAAGTTCTCAAAACCACGCAGTTTTTTCAAATTCACAAAGAAAAAATCAAGCACTTGTTTGGGCGCTAAACCCATTCTTCAAAAGGCACGAAAACCGAAACCCCTTCTTTCACAGAATCAGGATGATAACCGCCTTCCAACACCGAAAAATTCGGAAACGGAGCAACCATTTCGCGAATGAATTCATAGGAACGTTTCGTTAACGCAAAGCCGATTCCTTCTCCCAACCAGTTCTGGTCCTTGTAATAACCGTCGAATCCTGCGGAAAGCGCAATCAAGTCGGGTTTGAATTGTTTCAGCGCGGGGACGATTTTCTTTTCCAGCGCGGCAATGTATTGCGTGTCGCGCGTTCCGCCCGCGAGCGGAACATTCAATACATTATCAAAACTTTTCATTCCCGTTCCGGGAAAAATAGAGTGTTGATGGAGAGAGGCATAGAAAACATTCAGTTTTCCACGGAGCAGGGATTCGGTTCCGTCGCCGTGATGCAAATCAAAATCCAACACGAACACGCGCTTGCCTTGCCGGGCCTGGAACAAGGAAGCGATTGCCACGTTGTTGAACAAGCAAAAACCGTGTCCGTATCCGGCGAACGCGTGATGGCCGGGCGGGCGAACCAACGCGAAAGCATTGTCCTGCGAGGCTTTGACCGAAAGGCCAGCGGCGAGGCACGCCGCGTCGAAACTCTTGGACGAAAGCGGAGTATCGTCCGACAATCGAACTTGCTTTTCGGCGCATAAAGCGACGGCATCCACGTAGTCGAACTCGTGCACGGTTTTCACCAATTTATATCCATCCGAAGCGGGAGTGCTTTTCATTCCTTGAAACGCTTGCAAGCGGGAAACGTTTTCGGGATGGTTTCCGGTCTCGTGTTCCAGGAACGCCGAGTTGGTGTAGAGTTTCATTTTTTTCCCGCCTTTTCCCAGTTTTCTTCTTGAACTTGTTTCAATATGTGGTCGTTCAAATTGGCAAGCGTTTTTTCGAGCACGAGCAAGCGAGCATACGACAAATGGTACGGGTGTTTTTTGGAATGCGCTTCAAAGTGCCGCGCGTGATTTTGGGCCGTAGATTCTGCTTTGCCCTTCAAATCCAACCGAATTTGGCGATAGTCGGGACGGTATTTCGCAAAATCTTCCGAACGATTGGCATTCACTACCGCAATGGCTTTTGCGACTTTCAATTCCATGGCATTCAACCGTTTGTCGAGCTTCGAATAATTTTGCTCGTACGATTCAAACGGAACTGCCAAATTCGGGTTTTCTTGCACGCGAAATTCGCGGTCCAATTTCTGAATCCCTTCTTTCAGCGATTCAAACTTTTCCAGCCTCTTATTCGACAGCACTTTATAGGTGACGACCGGATGGCGGACGACATTCCACAATTTTTTGAACCCAGGACTCATATAGAATCGTTTGCTCCTTCGCTTCGGTTTATTAACTTCTTTCGAGTTTAACTCTTTTGCGGAGTTTTTTTCGCCGGCATTTTCCCAAAAGGCCGTTTCAAGGCCTCGTAGTTCAGCCTGGATAGAATGCCTGCCTTCTACGCCGAAAGGGCGAAGCGAGCAGGAGGTCGAGGGTTCGAATCCCTCCGGGGCCGCTGATTCAATTTGAAGCATAAACGATACATATAAAAAATCCGTGTTTTACTATACGAATAGGTGATTTGTACATGAACGTCATCTTGAAAGGCAAAACAAAAGAGATTGTCGAAACCATGGTGGAAGAAGGATACGCCAATTCGCAGTCCGAAGCTATTCGATTAGCCCTCATCAACTTCGACAAAGACCGCATGAAAGAAGCCGATCTGGTTAACCAAAAACTGGATAGAATCGACCGAGACATTCAATCCGGAAAAAGGAAACTGCTCACGGCAAAGCAAGCTTTGGGAAAGTATGCGAAGTAGTTTTCTATGTACCAAGCCACTTTCGACGAAGATTGGCCAAACTATTTCAATACTCTCGAAAATTCGTTGAAAGAGCGAGTGGCCAAAAAGATTCAAAAGATTTTGGAAGCGCCGGAAAAGCGCCACCTAAAACAAAGAGTCAATTTTTTCATCGGAGAAGTCGGACAATACCGCATTGTTGAATGGTGTAGGCCCTCAATTCGAAAGAAACATAGCCAAAATGAATCCATGACATATCGAACAAACCCGGAACGTAGAAAAATCAGAAACAAGAAAAAACCCGGCAAAATATCAAAAATCACAAAACCAATCAAGCACATTTAGTATTGAAAAGCTCAATAACAAAAAAATAATTAACTACGACTTCCTGTGATTATTGATTTTTAAAAAACGCGGATTGAAACAC
>CAZHUN010000041.1:0-11399 GCA_964535725.1 uncultured archaeon | reverse complement strand
CCGAACGAAACAACCGCCTTCGTTTTTCCCTCGTTATACTCGTCCTTCTCTACGCTTTCCACTTTCAAATTCTCCGCCTTCAGCACGATTTTTTTTCGGCTCCCTTTCGAACTCATTTCCGCCAATTCTCTGACATGAAATTCGGCCAACGAAATCCCTTCTTGCTCCAAAATTTCTCGCTCCAACTCTCCTGCCTTTCCCGCGCTAAACGAACTTTCAAATCCGAACAAGGGAATGGTTGGAATCCCCTTTTCCAAAACATCCCCTTCCACTTCGTCCAATCCAAAACCTTCCTTCAACCGTTCTTCCAGAATCAAATTGTACAAGTGAGATTGGACGGCGTGCGTGAACAAATATCGCAAACTTTTTGGCAGCTTCTGAAACGCGCCGGCAAAATCTTGCGGGTTCTTTTCCAAATGCAACAACAACATTCTCTCGTAGCGGTACTTGTACGGCATGTCGTGCAAGGCTTCGGAAAATCTTTCTTCTCCGGCCAACTTTCGCGCGTTGCACACTTCTTCTCCTTCGCGTTCGTCGGGAAACGAGATGTACGTCAAAACGGCTTCTTTCGTCTTTCCTTGTAAGAACAGCTTTCCCACCACGTGAGTCACTTGCCGTAAACCTCCGAAACGCTGCTCTCCGAAAAAGTTCGGAATTCCCGAACGCATTTCTTCCGCGCACGCTCCGAGTCTCTTTCTTGTTTCTTTTTCGTCCAGTGCAATGTCGCGGATCGGAATTTTGAACTTGTTCCCGTTCAAGTCTCCCAATTCCATTCTTTCATTACCCCATTCCAAAAACCGCAAGTCCAAATAACGCGAGCGGAAGGTGTTGACTCTTTCCATATCCGGTTTCCAAATGCTCACGCGCTGACAAGTGATGGCTCTTTTGTCTTTCAGTCCCGCAAAGCCGAATCGGGAAGGAGACACTCTCAACATGCGCGCGCACTGTTTCAACGCTGCGTGGGTGTCAAATCCGAACTTTTCCAACTCTACAATCAAGTGCTCTTTTTGCTCCGTATTCTCCGGCCACTCGTGTTCGAGTTCGATTTTTTCCTTGTCGGAAAACGTTTGGACTTTGCATTCTTTTCCATCCGGCCGAATCTCTTCCACGACAAAATCCGCCACTCTCTGCCTCAGCCTTCCGCCGACTCCAGGGGTTTTTGTGAAATAGGATTGCATAACTACTTGTACCTAAGCAGTGCGCCGATGCCGTCGAAAGATTTGTAGAATTGTTCGCCTTCTGGCATTTCCGTGCTAATAATGCGCACGTTCGCGCTGATATTGTGGGCTTTTTCCGTCATCCACTCGATGTAGTCCATTTCTTCCAGCACTTCGACTTGGGCGGAACCGCACTTGGAACACTTTTCTTGATTCGGATTGTAGTACAAGGGTTTTTTGACGACTTTGTCTTCCAAATTCTGGCACGTTTCGCACTGCAATCGAACGACAATCCAGTCAATCGCTTCTGAAAGCAATAGAATGCGCACTTTTCCCATTTTCAATGCATCCACCACCGCTTCTTCTCCGTACGCGGCCAGCGCTTCTTTTCCCACTTGGGTCATGAACTCTTCCAAAATCTCGCGCTCTTTCGTCACTTCCGCGTTCTTCAACAATTCTCCCGACTTTTGCAATACTTCTCGTATTCCGCTCTCATCCGTGTAGCTGGTGTCCAAGGTTCCCATGACTTTCTGCTTGAGCCGATAGTCCAGGGCTTCTCGTTCCAAGAACTCGAATTTGGTTCCGCCAGGCCCTGCAACAATGATTCCTTTCAACCGGTCTCCCATGGCCAGCCACGCTTCGGCCATCTTCTCGCTGATGCGTTTATAGAATTCCTTTTCCGCCTCTTCGCGCAATTGTTCGAAGCGATGCGCCGAATTATGCAAAAAGAATCCGTTGGCGATGAAATTCTCTTCTCCGTTGATGGCCAAGTCGTAGAATTTTTTGGGACTGGAAACGGGTTCAATGGAGTGGATGCGCGCCTGCACCAAATCCGAGTGCGAAATATTTTCTAACAAACCCAGCACGCGCTGCGCCTTTTGGGCGAAAATCCCGCCCTTCTTTTCGAGGGTTCTGGCCTTTTGGCGGAACACGGGAAGCACTTTTTCGTTAAATGTTTTGAATCCAATCAGGCGCTCTCCGCGGAAAAAGTTGGTTGAAAGAGTTTCGAACGACTCGGTATTCAATCCAACATCATAGGCAAGCTTGCGCAGGAATTTTCCCGAAAGGGGAATCTGGTTGGCGCGTTCGAACTTTTTGCTCCGTTCCCGAATCTTGGAAAGCGCTTGCATTTTGCGCGCGTTCGAAAATCCGATGCGTTCTTGGAAGCGTTTCAAGGAGTCAAAGTCCGAGATTTCCACGGCCCACTGGGGCTTCGGGTTTTGAACTTTGGGATTCGAACGCACTTTCTTTGAAGCCAGCGAGGAAATGATGCCATAGCGGAGCAGGCACAAATTGATTTCCTGCATCAATCGCCTGCTCGCGCCGGCGATGGAAACCCTTCCCGAGTGCACGTATCCTTCCGCATCGTATACGCCGCGCAAGAAGGAAGCCAGCCCTTCATCGTCCATTTCCTGTACGGAAACGGGAATGTGCTTTTGCGGGGTTTTGAGGAACGCTTCGGGAAATTCCTTCCGCAACGCTTGGACTTTCTCTTGTCCATAAAAGGAAAGTTCGAAATATGCTTTTGCTTTCACCCAACGGCAATGGACTCTTTCCGGAAACACTTTCTCGGCGATTGCACAATATATTTTTGCAGTTTCTTTTTCAGGTTCATAACAGCGAACGCGATATTGTTCTGAATACCCATCTCCAAGCACAAACCCGAGCCATTGGGCTTGCACTTGTTCCGCTTCGGAAGTGGGTTTTCCCTGCACGCGGCAGTTTTTCATCAGCAAAACCGTTTCTCCTTTTTTCAAGTCTTCCGCAAACCGCTCTTCCAAACCGTTTTCTCCCGCGGCGAAAAAGCGATGCTCGAGCGTGACTTCGATTTCCTGCAACGGTTCTTTCGTGCGGATGCGCAGCGCTTTCTGCGAAGTGCGCGAAAATGTTTCAACTACTTTTCCCTTCTTTTCCTTCAAACTTTTCTTTTCCACGGAAGCCAGTCTATCTTGCAATTTCACATTCTGAATTTCTTCAATCCTGCCGTTTTCCAGCATGACGAGCGAATCCTCTGCAACGCACTGCCCGCCGGCTTTGAACTTTCCGAACACTCCGGAAGTGAATTTTCCCAAAATCTCATACCGTTTTCCCACCAACAGCGCAAGTGTCGCTTCTTTCTTGTCTATTACAACCAACCCGAACACTTCCGTAGGCTTTAACATTTCTTCCAACGGGTCAAAATGGAAGGTCGAATCGCACCAGTAGAGTTTGACTTTCAGCTCTTGCGGAGGCTGGACTGTGAAGAGCCTCAAATCGCTCACGCCTTCTCTCGAAGAAACATTTCCGGCGAACACGACGATTCCTTTTGGGGGAATTTTGAAATTGATTTGTTTCAAGAAGTTCGCTATCTTGCGCAAAGCGCCTTGCACGTTTTTGCGCGTGGTGGCGCTTTTAATGTTGCTGGCCTGGGAGGTTTCTTCCGTCAATTGTCCCATGACTGAGCCGCGGTCCGCGTTGGGCGGAACATAGAGAGAAATGAGTTCTGTTCCTCTTCCTTTGTATTCTTTGAGTTTTTTGATTTTTTTCTTGAAGAGCGCAATCTCTGCAGCGTCTTCTTTCATCAAGTGCTCTGCGGGCATATAGTTTCCTCTAAAAATAGCGGCCGACCGGCCGAAACCGTTCAAGCGTTTTGAACGCACATACTCCAGTAATGCGCGGAGCCATTTAAAAAAGGGGCGCGTTTGGCTGGAATTTGCTTCTTATTGGGCAATTCGGCGTAAATGAAACGTATTTATACTGAAAGCGTGTTTGATTTAACAGGTTGGAAAATGAACAGACCTAAGTTTCATGGCGCGTCTCCAAAGCGCTTGGTTGCTTTAGGCCAAAGGAGCGCCGGAGTGCCTAAAACTGTGATGGACGAAAGTTTGAGTCTTTTGCGTGGCGGGGCAAAAATTTCTCCTCAAGGCAGGCTTATTGTTACAAAAAAGCAACTTGAAAAAATTGCGCGGTTTGTTGAGAAGAAACCAGGCAAAACCAAGTTGGCAAAAGGCACTAGTTTTGAAAAACACCTGCTGTCGAAACACAGAAGAGAGTTTTTGCAAAGAATTGCTTTTTATGGTCCTTTATTGAAAGAGAAGAGACTAAAGCCGTTGATTTATTTGGCTGAGAGAAGTGGTTTGGGAAAAGAACTTGTTTCATGTCTGGACAGTTTAAGAAAAGCAAGAAAAGAAAAAGAAATTCGTTCACTAGCCAATACAAAAAATGTTGCTCGCCAGTTTTTGCCTGCACTTCGCATTTCTGGCGGGGAAAAGTTTGGCAAGGCTTTGAATTATGCTGGCTGGGAAAAGTTTGGCAAGGCTTTGAATTATGCTGGCTGGGAAAAGTTTGGCAAGGCTTTGAATTATGCTGGCGGGGAAGCTTTTGGCAAGGCTTTGAATTATGCTGGCTGGGAAAAGTTTGGCAAGGCTTTGCGCGAAGATTTTGATAGAACCATTGAAAGAGTTAAAAAAGGAAGGTTTTGAATCAAGCCCGCAAACAGGTTTTAACGGCCATTTTTTCTCTCAATCAATTTTTTTGAAAGAATTTTCAAATGAATCGGTTGTCCGCACGCGGGTTTTTCTCAAAACAGATTCAAACTCTCCTGGCCGTTTTGAAACGATTTTTTTTGCGACTATAACCGAATTCTATGCTCGATTTATATATTGCCTCTTGCTTGTGTAGGTTGTGGTTCGATGTTCGGCAACTTGTTCGACAATCCCGACGCGTTCGTTGAGGAATACCGAGCCACCAAACCCTCCGAACCTTCTCCATCTTCGTACGCTTCTTCTTCTGGAAACGCGTTCGTTATCGCTCTCGATTCCAATCCTTTTTCCGCTCCGCAAGCGGATGAAGAATACGTGCAACACTTGAGCGAAATCGTCCAAAACTTGCACAGTGCAGGTTTCAAGCTCGCGCTGGTGTGTGGTCCCAATTCGCTGGTTTCTGGCTTGCACGAGGTCGCCCGCTCTGCACAAGCGCCCAAACCCTTGATGGAAGAAGGCGCACTGCATTCCTCTCAGCAATCCGCGCACGCGCTGATTCAGTCTTTGCCGAATGCGATGGAAGAACCGCTCTATCAATTTCAAGACGTTTTTTTCGCGTGGAACAAGGGAAAAATTCCCGTGCTCGCCCTTTCCTGGCCGGGGCTTTCCACGCAAGCCTTCGGCGCGTTGTTGGCCGAATATTTGGGCGCTTCGTTGGTGGTCGTGCAAGAAGCGGAAGGAATCATTGGCAAACCCAAAAAGGCGAAGAAGGAAAAACTGTTGGAACGCGCAACGCACGACGATTTGTTGGATGTCTGTTTCAATTCCGAAACCGCTCAACAACCGTTAGATGTATTCTCTGCCGTTCTTTTGCGCCGCAACAAGACGCGCGCTTTTTTCGTCTCGCACTCCAACTTGCAAGAATTGGACAATGCGGTGCGCGGAAGTGCGTTTATGGGGACAATAGTTGAGTAGTGGCGTTATGAAAAAAGGAAAAGGGTTTGGTAAATTTTTTGGATATCCTGACGCATATTCTGGTTATCGAATGGTCAATTCGCCCTACTCGAAGGAACCGCGTTTTTTGTCAGAGAAGGATAGAGAAAAGTTTCGAATACTATGGAATTCTCCTAACGGGAAACGCCTGAAGCTGGAGTTGGCCAAACTAACTGTGAGACAGGCAAATCTTTCGAAGATTCGTTCTCGCATCTTGAAATTTATTCAAAATAAGGGACTCAAATTGGAAGACATCCGCATAGTTGGAATTGATCGAGGCGGGAGGTTGACTTCTTTGATGGTTAAGAAAGCGCTGGGCTTGCCCGAAATCGACTTTGTCAAATTTTCAGATTCAGTGTCATATCTTTCTCCAAATTATGCGATTATTCGAAGAATCGCGAATCGCGGAATGTGGAAGGGAAAATATGTCTTATTTGTCGATTCCGTTGTTTCTGGGTGGAAACAAAAAGATGGGATTGAGAGAATGCTGAAAACAAGTATTGGAAAGAAGCTCAAAATGAGAGGTTGGGCGTTGGTTGCCCAAAGCAAAAAAGCGGATTTGCGAATGAATTGGGGGCGAGGGATTGACCACATTGAAGATTTGTCAGAAACAATAGGATTTGAAGATACTTTTCCAGGAAAGCCTAGAATGAAGATTGTGAAGACAAGAAAAGGAGACACGCCATACGATGCCATCGCTATTCGAAAAGCGATTTACAAATCCGACACTTAAGGAATCTCGTCCAATACGATTTCCGACATTTTTCGCTCGCCCAACGCCATTTCCAATTCTTGCAGGGAAACCATGGGTTTTTTGAACAAGTGAGGGTCGTCGGTGGTGATGCGCGGACATGACGTGTTCACATAACAGTCCACGTTCAACCCGAGCAAAAAATCGTCTTTCACAATTTCGAGTCCTACTAAAAACGCTTTCTTGCCGTGCTTTTCAATCAATTCCTTTGCTTTCAATGCTTTGACTTTCTGCAACTGTCCGCGTTTCGTTCCTACAATCACTGCAAACGCTTTCGCCTTCTGCGCGAGTGCAATGCCGGCATACCGCTTCCGTAAAAATTGCTCGCGGTCCTTTTCGATGTTGCGAATCTCTCCTGTGTTCGCGTCCGCCACCCAAACCGGTTTTGTAGTAGACAAGGCGAGTCCGAGCGGGTGGAACATGCCGTCGCCGAAGTAGAGCAACGCATCAGCTTCTTTCTCGTGTGGGTGAACAGTTGAATAGTTACAGCCCAGCACTTGCGCCAATTCTTGCACGCGCGGCGTTCCTTTCGCAGTATATGCTTTCACGCCGTTTTCTTCCAATGCTTTGGATAGTTCGGGAACGCGATGCAAGTACTGCGTGGTAGCGCTCAATGCAATGGAGTGAATGCCTTCTTTCAACAAATTCTGGGCCACTTTTGGAGCCACTTTTTCGATGTCGATGTCGTAGCGGATGGGAACAAAAACAGTTGGCACAGAGGGCGCGTAGATGCGCGAGTGTCCGAAGTGGATGAGCAAATCGCACCCGACTACTTTGGCCTTGTCGTCGGCCAAATCGCACGCGCCATAGCACGGTTCCATGAATGCGATGGCTTTGGCTTGTGTGTTTTTTTCGATAAATTCGAGAATTTCTTGCACGTCTACTTTCATGCCTTCGGGGACTTGGATTCCGACAAACTTGGCCTGCCGTTGGCTGATTTCTTCCTTGATTTTCTGTAAGTCTTCCGCGCAAAGGAGGCTCATATTGGAATGCCTGAAAAGTCATTTTAAAGGGGTTATTCGCACCGCATGAAAATGCATTTGAGGTAATTCCCTTTTTCGCTGGCCAAGGGCATCAAATGGTCTCTCGCCGGCCCGCGCTTTTCGATAATACTAACTCTCCGACCCGCATTCGCGGCCGCTTGTTCCAACACGTCCAAGAATTCTGTTTCGTCCAAAAAATGCGAGCACGAGGAAGAGACAAAAATGCCGCCTTCTTTCACGAGCTTCAAGCAATTGTAGTTGATTTGGTGATACGCTCTTTTTCCCGATTCCAAGTCTTCGCGCTTTTGCACGAACGCGGGAGGATCGCAGCACACGATGTCAAACTTTTCCTTTCTTCCCAGCAGTTTTTTAGTGGCTTCGAACGCCTGTCCTTCCACAAACTCTATATGTTGAAGGTCGTTCAGTTTCACGTTCTTCTTCGCCTCTTCCAATGCTTCGGGTAAATCCACCATGCACACTTCGGCTCCTTTCAACGCCGCGTGCAGTCCAAAACCTCCTGTATAGGAGAAAACATCCAGCATTTTGTGCCCCGAATGCACATACTTTTCCAGTTCCAGTCTATTCTCGCGCTGGTCCAAATAGAATCCAGTCTTGTGCCCGCGGGAAACGTCCACGTTGTACAATACTTTTCCTTCTCGAATAATGGTTTGCAACTTTTTCTCTCCCGCCAGCAATCCTTTGGTGATGGGCAATCCCACTTTGGCGCGGTTGCGCGAGTCGTTGCGTTCGAACACAGTCTTGATGTCTGGAATTTCCAGCAACAATTGCGCGATTTGGTTCTTCCACGCTTCCACTCCAGGACAGGAAATTTGTATCGAAGCGATTTCGTTGAAACGGTCGATCAATAACCCTGGAATGCTGTCGCCTTCTCCGTAAAACAAGCGGTACGATTCTTCGAATCCCAAAACGTCCGTTCGGAACCTGTTCGCGGCTTCGATTTTTTTCCTGTAAAACTCCAAGTCGATTGGTTCTTTTTGTTTTGTGCTGATAATTTGGCATTGCACGGCGGCTTTGGAATTGTAGTATCCTTTCGCGATGAATTTTCCCGTTGCATCAATCAGTTCCACTAATTCTCCCTTTTCGGGCTTTCCCTTGACACTCTTGATTTGGTTGCCGAAAACGAGTCGTTGTCCCCGACGGATGCCCTCTTCCGCGCTTTTGGAAATGACAAGCTTGTTCATGCAAGAGAATGGGAAAAGAACGGTTTTAAATGTTCATTTTTTGCCCAGCGCTTCCATTAATCGTTTTTTCTCTTCTTCCAAAACCACAGTGCGGATTTCTTCGACCGCGTCGATGTTCGCGCTGACAGAAGAAATGCCCATGCGCACCAATTTGCGCACCATTTCCGGGTTCGAGCCGGCTTGGCCGCAAATGCTGCATTCGACTCCCGCTTTTTTGCAATGGTACAATACGAACGCGATTTCGCTCAAAATGGCCGGGTGGAGTTCGGAAAACCATTTTTGGAGCCTTTCATTGTTTCGGTCGATTCCCAGCGTGAGCTGCGTCAAGTCGTTGGTTCCGAAAGAAACAAAGTCGATGCCTTCTTCCAAAAATTCTTCGATTGTCCACACTGCTGCTGGAGTTTCGACCATGATGCCCAAGGCAATGTCTTCGTGCGGTCGCAGTCCCACTTCTTCGAGAATCGCTTTGGCTTGTTTGAACTCGTCCACGTGCTGGACGAACGGAATCATGATTCCGATGTTTGAAATTCCTTCTTCTTTCAGTTCCTTTACCGCCTGAAACTCGGCTTTCAACAATTTCGGCTCGTCAAGACTTCTCCGTATTCCGTGCCATCCCATCATGGGATTCGCTTCTGTGGGCTCTTTTTCTCCGCCGGCCAGGTGGCGGAATTCGTCTGTGCGAATGTCTAATGTGCGGTACCAAACCGGTTTTCCTGCAAATGGCTCGGCCACTTTTCGAATTCCCTCTTTCACTTCGTTCTTCAGTTGTTCCCACTTTCCGTCGCGCAGCAATTGCGCGGGGTGGATGGAAGAAGTGGTGAGCATGTGCTCGGCGCGCAATAATCCTACCCCGGCCGCTCCGGTTTGTGCCGCGCGTTCTGCCGCTTCCGGCAAGGCCACGTTGACTTTGACTTTAGTGAGGGGAACTTTCAGCAATTCTTCTAGTTTTTCGGCTTGTTGTTCGAAAATTTGCACGTTTTGCGGTGACACTTTGGGAGCGTGTGCGGCAATTTCGAGTTGTTTCTCTTCCTCTTTCGCTTCCTCTACTAACAATTCAACTTCTTTTTCTTCGGCTTCTATTTTTCCTTTTTGCACGATCTCCACTCGGACTGGCGATAGTTCGATTTTTCCTTTGAACACTTTTCCCGAAAAACCGTCTACTGTAAGCACGTCCCCATCCGCAATTTTTTTCGTCGCCAGTTCGGTTCCCACCACGGCCGGAATTCCCAATTCGCGAGAGACGATGGCCGCGTGCGAGGTCTTTCCGCCTTCGTCGGTTACAATGGCAATAACTTTTTGCATGACCGGAACCCAGTCCGGATTCGTCATGCGCGTTACTAGAATGTCGCCTTCTTGCACTTTGGAAATGTCTTCGACTTCGGGAACGACACGCGCTTTTCCGGTGGCGATTCCGGGAGATGCGGCAATGCCTTGGAGGAAAGCCTGTCCTTCTCCGGCCTTTTGCTGTTCCAATGTGGCGGGTTCGGCTTCTTGCGCTTTCTTCAATGTCGTGATGGGACGGGATTGGACGATGTACGTTTTTCCGTTTTCCATCGCCCATTCGATGTCTTGTGGTTTGCCGTACTGTCCTTCGATTTGTTTTCCGATTTTGGCGAACTGTACAATGAAACCGTCGGACAGTTTTTGCGCGCTCTGTTGCCGCGCAATCACTTCGACTTTCGAATTCCCTTGCGCCGAGCACACGTACTTCCACGTTTGTTTGGAAATGTTTTTGTCCAAAATCTGCAAAGTTCCTTTGTCCAAGGTGTACGTGTCTGGAGTAAGCGCTCCGGAAACCACGGCTTCGCCCAAACCGTAAGCGCTTTCGATGACGATTTTTCCCGTGTCTCCGGTGGAAGGATCGGCAGTGAACAATACGCCGGCGACTTCGGATTGCACCATTTTTTGCACCACTGCCGCAAGGCCCACGTGCGATGTCATGAAACGGTTTTTCTTGCGATAGTAAACGGCGCGGCTGGTGAACAAAGAGGCCCAGCACTTTTTGACTGCTTCCAACACTTGCTCGGAACCTTTCACGTTCAAAAAACTCTCTTGCGCCCCCGCAAAACTCGCGCTTTCGAGGTCTTCTGCCGTTGCGGAACTGCGTACCGCGACATAGTCTTCTTCGACTGTGGAAAGGTTCGATAGCTGTTTTTCTCCGAGCTTCAAGTACGCTTTTTTGATTTCTTGTTCCAATACTTTCGACATGGGGGTTTCTAAAATCAACGTGCGCACTTTTTGCGAAGCGTCTTGCAATTGTTGCGTGTTTTCCACGTCCACAAAGTCGATGGTTTCCAAAATCTGTTTTTGGATTCCCGTGGTTTTGACGAATTCAAAATACGCTTGCGCCGTAATTACAAAACCGGGCGGGATGGGAAAGTTAGCGCGGTACATGATTCCCAAGTTTAGCCCTTTTCCGCCCACGCTTTGCAAGTCTTGCGGGTTAATTTCGCGAAACCACACAATGGAAGGCGCTTGCATGCCTTGTATAGGGTTTTTGCCTTTAAAAACGTTCACCGCTTTTCGAGCAAGTAAATCCTTCTTCCAATGCGGTTTTCGCGGTCTTTGAAATAGTAGGGATTGCAGTTGGGCAGGCGCGCGAGGGGCGTGTACAGGGAAAACCCATTTTCGAAAAAGCTTTTTTCGCTCGCGGAAACGCTTCCTTGGTTGGAATGAATGTCGGGCAGTACAAACACTACTTTTTGCCCCCGTTCCATCAACACGTTCAATTGTTGGAACACGCTTTCATACAATTGGTTCAGCTCGTGGATGGTTTGCACGGCCACGCTTTTGGGCGGGAGTTTTTTCCAGTACGGCCCCAGTTCGGGTTCGGAGCATACGAGATTGAAATC
>CAZHUN010000040.1:0-7131 GCA_964535725.1 uncultured archaeon | reverse complement strand
CGGAGCCGGAGACTACGAATATCATTTCCATCAACTGTTAGAGATAGATGAAAAACGCTTCGACGAAGAAACTTCCCAGATTGCGAAAGAACTGGCCAAAGTGGATTTGGAACTCGTTTGTTTGCCCGACCGCGGAGTCTCGTTTGAAGTGTGCCGAAAGTTTCGCGCGATTTCCGACAACAAAATCCTCGCCACTATTCCAAAGTCCGACACTGATTTCGGTGTGAAGCACCTGCAAGAGTATCGCGATGCGAAAACGGAAGAGAAGAAAGTTTTTTCTGACGAGTTTGATACCAGAACGTGGTACAAGGAGAACCTGACGCACGGCATTTTTGGGGACTGTATTCTGATGCTGGGAAACTCGCTTGGAAGCATGGGAGAATTGTGCTACGCGTTCTATTTGTACAAACTTTTCGGCGGCCACAAAGAAGGAGTGAACGTGAAAGCGCAACACATTCATCCCGAAGCGCGATGCGGGAAACATTTTCCGTTCAGCGTGATTGTATACCGCCCATTCTTGAAAGCGGATTTGCCGTTCGAAATCGAAGAGTACATCCGAAAAACCGGCGGGAATATTGTTTACGTGGACAATGCAAACACTGAATTGAAGAACGCGTTGAAAGAATTGGCCGACAACGTCAGCGCCTAGTCCGCTTGTGCAGTTTGTGAATGCGCTTCTTGATTTTCGAACTCTTGTACTTGTGGTGGTTGAAAGAAGGAATGCGAACCAGGCGCGGTTTGATTTCCAATTCGTGAAATTTTTCGAAATGATGGTGTTTGGAAATGCGATGGTCGTGTCCCAATGCAATAATTTGCGGTTTGGCGCGAACAACGCTCTTCCACATGTCTTTCTTATCTCCCAAAAACGCGAAGTCAACGTACTTCAGCGCGGAAACGAGTGCCAAGCGTTCGTTTTCGGAATAAACTGTCTTGAAGCCTTTCAGTTTTTGCACAGTAGAATCGCGCGCCACGACAACCCATAATTCATTGCCCAACGCTTTCGCGCGGCGCAAGTAGTACAAGTGTCCCGGGTGCAACACGTCGAAGGTTCCAAAAGCGAGAACGCGTTTCATGTAGAAAGCAAAGCCGAGCGCGGGTTTAAAACCCTTTTGAAAACTGTTCCCCACATGAAGCGCAATGTTTTTATCTGCGGTTACGGCGGCAGTGGAAAAAGTTCTTTGGTTGATATACTGGCCAAGAAATTCAAGTTGAATGCAGTGCATTCTTCTCGCGTGATGCGGGAAATGATGGGATTGAATTCGAAAAACCCCTCTTTTTGGGACAAGGAAGCGGGATTGCAATTGCTGGCCATGCGCTCGCGCAATTACGAGTTGGACAAAAAACTGGACAGACACTTGAAAGAATTGGCTTCCAAGGGAGGAACGTGCATGGACTCTTGGACCATGCCGTGGTTGTCGAAAGAGTCCAAAGACGTGCGCATTTGGTTGAATGCCTCTTCGGAAACGCGCGCCAAGCGAATCGCCAAAAGGGACAAAACCCGTGTTGAAGACGCGGTGAAAGTCATTCGAGAACGGGACGAGAAAAATTTCAAACTGTACTACGCAATGTATGGCATCCGCTATGGAGATGATGTGAAACCCTTCGACTTGGTGTTGAACACTGACCAGTTGAGCCAGAAACAAGTGGCTGAAATTGTTTCTACTTTTGTGAAAATCGCGTTGAAGGCCAAGAAATGAAATATCTCGTATTTGCTTTGCTCGCGATTGCACTGCTCGCGTTTGGTTGCGTGCAAAACCCGAAAGGAGATGAAAATGTGCAAGCGGTTCAAAACGGAGACACGGTTTCCGTCCAGTATGTGGGGAGCTTTTTGGATGGAAATGTTTTCGACCAATCCAGTCCCGGAAACGACTTGAATTTCACAGTTGGCGCGCACAAAGTCATTGCCGGATTCGAAAATGCAGTGTTGGGAATGAAAGAAGGCGAGACCAAAACAGTTACGATTCCTCCCGCACAAGCGTACGGCGACCAGAAAGAGTCCATTTCAATTCCCTTGTCGCAGTTTAAAGATGCCAACATTGTCGCAACAGTCGGAATGGAATTAAATTTGGAAAACCGAATCGTCGGAACAGTCGACAGTATTGATGCCAACAATGCCAACGTTTCCTATTATTCTCATCCATTAGGCGGAAAAACATTGGTCTTCGAAATTACAATTAAAAAAATTGAAAAGAGGAAGTAGTCTATGCCAAAAAAGGACGAAAAGGTTTTGCAAAAGGAAATGCTGCGGCTCCGCAAAGAGTTGGCAGAGGTGAAGCAAAAGGCCAAACAATTCAGGAACGAAGTTCGTGTTCAAATCGCGACCGCCGTTACGGCCGCTTTCGCGTTCATCATCGCGCTGTTTTGGAAGGACGTTATTACTGAGGGCGTGAACAACCTGTTGATATCGCTCGGCCTTTCAGGAACTGGATACTATTACAAGATTCTCTCCGCCGTCATCATAACCCTTATTGCAGTGATTGGCATCTGGTACTTTTCGAAATGGAGCCACCAGAAAGAGGGCTAAATCTCGCGCTTTCGCTTGATTTCTTTGGAACCCGACAGTCTTCTGCTTTCGATCTTTTTGTGCAAAGCCGCGTGCAGCACTTCCGCATCCCGACACAACATTGCCAATTCAACCAATTTTTGCCCAAGAGACTGGCCGACGATATTTTCCTGAATTTTTTTCCGATATTGTTTGACAACTTGATTGTCCACTTTTCCCTTGGCCAACGCTTCAGCAGGATGGTTTTGGGCAGGAAAGTCGACGTTGGTATAACGAAAACCCATCCCTTCTTTCAGCAATTCGTTGAGTTTTGAAATGATCTGCTCCACTCTCTGCTTTTGGGCGCCGAACTCGATTTCAAGAACTGTCCGGCTTTTCGCTTGTAGAGAAATGTCTTCCAATTCTTTTCGAAAATCTTTTCGAAAATCGAACACGGCTTTCGACCACTCTTCGGGCGTCATGCGATAGTGGAACTAGCAACAGAATAAAACCGTTCGGGGGATAGAAAAGGCTTAAAAACTCTTGATTCTTCTTTCTACCATGGATCGAGTGCCTACGGGAATTGCGGGATTGGACAAGCTCATTGACGGCGGAATTCCGCGCGGAGCCACAGTATTGCTTTCAGGCGGTTCAGGAACGTTGAAAACAATCACTTCCATGCAATACCTTTACAATGGCGCCAAACAATATAACGAGCCCGGAATTTATGTGACTCTGGAAGAAGAAATCAAAAACATTTCGTGGAATATGGAAACATTTGGCTGGGACATTCACGCTTTGGAAGAGGCGGGAAAAATGAAATTGTACCGCTTGAAATTGGACATCGAAAAAGACGTCAAAGAACAAATCGAGGCGGAATTGAAACAGATTTCGCTGCTCGTCAAAAAAATGGGCGCAAAAAGATTGGTCATCGATTCGACGACGAGTTTGGGAATTTGGATTCCCGAAACCGGATTCTTGCGCTACATGCTGTACCAACTTGCTTCGGGATTGAAAGAAATGGGAGTAACCACAATATTGACTGCGGAAACGAAAGGAGGACGGCAGGACTTTTCGGCATTCGGAGTCGAAGAATTCGTCGCAGACGGCGTCATTGCGCTGTATTTCACTCCACCCAATCGAAGCATTTTTGTGCGCAAAATGCGCGGAACCTCGCACTCGAAATCCGTCCACCCCGTGGACGTAACTCCGAACGGAATAGAAGTCAAGTACCGTGACGAAGTCATGTGGGAAAGCATCAAGTAAAAGCCGTGACATCATGGCAAAACAAAAAGCCAAAAAAACGAAACCGAAGTCTTCCACACAGGCTGGCTTGCACTTTGAAGACATTTCCTATTCTCCCGAAGACAAAATCGAAGCCGAACTCGAAGGTTCCGCATTTTCCATTCTCGTACTTTTTGACGGCACGAAACACGAAGCCATTGCACGCGCGCTCGTGGGACATTTTTT
This sequence comes from uncultured archaeon, assembly GCA_964535725.1. Lineage (GTDB taxonomy): Archaea > Iainarchaeota > Iainarchaeia > Iainarchaeales > UBA10191 > CAZHUN01. The sequence goes on along the minus strand of CAZHUN010000040.1, from coordinate 3,179 downwards.
AAAACAAGGAAAGAATGGAGTCTATGTTTCGGTGAACAAGTCGCCGCAAGTTTTGGAAGAACGCTGGAAGCAAGACATTTGGCACTATGATTCTTCGAAAGTATACTTTGTCGACTGCGTTTCAAAATACGCCGGCGGAAAAAACTCCGTCAGTGCCCAACCTCAAAACTTGTCCGAACTCGACATTGCCATTTCCGACTCTATGAAAAAATCGAACGCGCAATTTCTCGTATTGGACGGTTTGGCGACACTCGCCATTTACAATGACGAGAAAAGTTTGAAAAAGTTCGTCAAATCTTTGGCCGAAAAAATCGCGCGGCACAAAATCCAAGGCATCGTCATGTCCACGCGCTCGGGAACCACCAAAGACCTGATTACAGACGTTTCGCCGTTCTTCGACGAAGTGATTGATTCGGAACGGCTGTGAGAAAATGGCCATCAGAAAACCTTTTTATCCAAAAACGATTCGTGGTTTGGCCCGAAAGCATTCTCGACTTTTCTTTCATGAAACACATTTATACAAAGCAACAGATATTTTGAATCAGGGAATTTTGTCATATAAATTTGCTGAAAAATTAGGAATAAAGTTGGGTGAGTCGTGGTACCCCCATCTTACAAAAAAACACGCGATTAGTTTTTGGGATCCCAAAGAAAAGGAAAATATTAATTTTCATAATTCACAAAGCAAAAACTTTCCAGAGACTCCTGTTTCCAGTAATACCGATGTATCATTCATCGTTTCACTATCTGATTCTGAAATACGCGATTCCGCTAAAACTTACGGTGAAATCAATGCTCATTTTCGAGTACGCCCTCAAAAAATTATCGCGGTAAGAATATGGAGAGAAATCGATCCTAAGTCTTTGCAAGAAATCATCGAAGCCGCATCAAAACGAAATATTCCCGTATACAATAAAAATGGCAAACGAATCTGGCCGCCCTTGCCGAAGAAGAAATAATACATTGAAATTCTATTCGACGACTACAATCAAGTTTTTCACGCTAACGCGAGAGAGCGACTCTTTCGGAAACCGTTTTCTCGCGTTCAGCAATTCGATGCCTAAAATTTCGCCCTTCTTGTCCAAATCCAAAATCGTCAAGTCGTCCAACTTCTTGTTTTTGGCGAACTTTCCCTTCCGTAAGCGGATGTACATTGCATCCGCTTCCTTGTCGTAATTGATTTCCATAACTATATCCAATAGAGGCTAATGACCTTTAAATGGGTTCGCGTTTTCTCGCAAACCGCCTCTATCCTCCCTCGAGAGATTTTTTTCTGGAAATAGTACAAACCACAGCGTTTCGAAACCCTTTCAGGAAAACGAACTGCCTCGGCAATGTCCTCGCGTAAGAGCTTCCGCTCTTCCAATCGTTCCATCGCGTGTTTCGTAAATTCGATTTGCATGGAAAAATTCGAAGAAGACTTCTATTTCAAGATTTTCGCCTTTTTCGACGAGAGTCGAAGCGGCCTCACGCGTTTTTGACCGCGAGCTTGATGTCGGGCGCGGTTACGGTTTTTCGGTTCGCGTGTTTGGCCATTTCTACCGCTTGCTGGGCGATTTTGACGGCGCGTTCTTCCAACACTTCTCGAAGCGCAGCTGCAGCTTCTTCGGAAACGCGCATGTTCGAATCTGCTCTTCGAATCAATCTCTCGACTGCCGCCAAGGGCAAATCGCTATCGTCTCCCATATTCAAAACCCTCTATTGAAATGAACAGCGATAGCAATAAAAAGCAGAATGGGTTTTTTTGGACAAAAACCAGCAAAAATGCGGCTTTTTTGGCAAACAAGCCCCGCTTTCGGCTTTTCCAACCTGTCGAATGGAAATCTGGTTGAACCCGCCTTTTATAGTCGTTATTCTACTATGCAAATCATATGGCAACTTTTATCGAACACCCTTTCATCAAACCCGAACAAGTCGAAGCGCGACTCTTTCAAGAAGTGCTGGCCGCACGCATTTTGGAAAAAGGAAATTCTTTGGTCGTTGCCCCAACTGCGCTTGGAAAGACTGTGATTGCGGCTCTTGTAACGGCCGATACTCTGAAAAAAGATCCGCATGCGAAAATATTGATTTTGTCTCCAACAAAACCATTGGCCATGCAACACCAGGAATCGTTCCAAAAAATCTTGAACTTGGCTCCGGAAAAGATTGCATTGATGACGGGTTCTGTGGAACCCAAAGAACGGGCCATGATTTGGCAGGAAGCGCAAGTGGTTTCCGCAACTCCACAAACCATTGAAAACGATTTGGTGACGGGAAACTTGAAACTGGAAAACGTTGCGCTGTTGGTTTTCGACGAAGCTCACCGTGCCGTGGGAGAATACGCGTACGTGTTCATCGCCCAACAGTACATGAAACAGTGCGAGAAACCGTTCATTCTCGCCATGACTGCCTCTCCGGGAGGAGTGGAAGAAAAAATCAAAGACGTTTGCGAAAAACTGTTCATCCGAAATGTGGAAATCAAAACCGCCCAAGACTCTGACGTTCAACCGTATGTGAACCAAGTCAAAGTCGAGTGGGAAAAAGTTATTCTTCCTCCAGAATTTTTGGAAATCAAGACCGAGTTGAACGAGTTTGTGCGCGACCAAGTGCGCATGTTAAAGCGGACCGGTTATGGTCGTAGCTTGTTCTTGAACTTCCAACGCAAGAAGGATTTGTTGGCCTTGCAAATGCAAATCCGTCGCGACATCATGCGCGTGGCCGCGAAAAATCCGGCAGTATACCAAGCCGCCAGCGCCATTGCAGCCATTTTGAAAGTGGACCACGCTTCCACGTTGTTGGAAACACAAGGAATTGAAAGTGTGAACGAGTACTTTGAAAAAATGAAAACCAAAAGCACGCACGCGGGCGCTTCGAAAGCGTTGAAAAAAATAATTGCGGACACGCGCATCCAAAAAGCCATGAAATTGTCCGCGGAATTGCAAGGAAAAGGTATCGTCCATCCCAAACTCGAACGCTTGCGCGAATTACTGCAACAACAATTCGAAGCCAATCCCTCCTCGCGCGTTATTGTATTCAACCACTACCGTTCTTCCGCCGGCTTTCTCGAAAAAGAGTTGAAACAACTCCCTTCCATCAAGCCCTTGCGTTTTGTCGGACAAGCCATGAAAGAAGACGACAAGGGAATGTCGCAAAAGCGCCAAAAAGAAGCGTTGCAAGAGTTTCGCGACGGAAAATACAAC
>CAZHUN010000039.1:0-7642 GCA_964535725.1 uncultured archaeon | reverse complement strand
TGCAAAAACTTCCGTAACGAGGACGTGGACAAAACCCACAATCCCGAGTTTACGATGATGGAATGCTATGCCGCTTACTGGGATTACGAAGACATGATGAAATTGACGGAAAACATGTTTGCGTTCATCGCCAAAGAATTGCATGGAACGACAAAACTTTCCTTTCAAGGAAAAGAATTCGACTTGAAGCCGCCGTGGAAGCGAATGACGATGCACGAAGCGCTAAAACAGTTCGCGAACATCGATTCTGAAAAAGCGTCCGACTCTGAGTTGAAAAAATTGTTGGAAAAGAACCAACTAGACTGTTCTCCTTTCAAGCGCGGTCTCGCCATTGCCGACTTATTCAAACACTTTTGCGAGGACAAATTGTTGGGGCCAATTTTCATCGTCGACCATCCGAAAGAAACCACGCCTTTGTGCAAACCCAAACGTGGCAATCCCGCATTAATCGAACGTTTCGAGCCTTTCATCAACGGGTGGGAAATGGGGAACGCGTATTCGGAATTGAACGATCCTGACTTGCAGGAAAAGTTTTTCAACGAACAATCCAGTCAAGGAAGGGCGAAAGGAGAAAGCCATCCGACAGATTCGGATTTTGTCGACGCGTTGAAAACCGGAATGCCCCCATGCGGCGGTTTGGGAATCGGCATCGACAGAATGGTGATGCTCTTGCTCGACCAGCCTTCCATTAAAGACGTGATTTTCTTTCCCCAGTTGAAGCCAGAAAAGAAGTAGGCGGTGCTTTAAACAGTTTTCTTGGAAAGTTTCTTGTCGGAGCGGAGCCAGTGGGACCGTGGCGAAGCGAAGGTCGTACGCCGTTGTCGACGGGCGGAACTAGTAGGGTCGAGCATTGGCGAAGACCGTACTGGGTGCCAACTGACCGCGATAGTTGGGGGTGGTAGCGCAGCCCGGTAGCGCAAACGGCTGAAGACCGTTGTGTCGCGGGTTCAAATCCCGCCCACCCCAAAAACCCTTTTTCTGTTTGGAAAAAGCGTTTACGGAAAAAAGGGCTTCGCCCAAAAACCCTTGCGCGAGTTTGCGGCGCGTTCCATCTCCCGATTCGCGTAAACGCGAATGGGCGCATTTGAGCTTGGCGCAAATCGCGTCGCCTGTTGGCTCGATGGAACTGGCTCGGTTCTTGCAAAACTTTAAATATCCCCGTATCGTATACCAGAGAAGGTGAATGTAAATGGGAACTGTGTTTGAAGATTTGTTGGCCGCTTTTGATACGGGCAACAAGAAAGCGCCCGCCAAAAAAGGCAAGCGTTGGGAATTCCAAGACGGCAAGAAAAAAAAGTAATTTTATTCTTCGACGTCGTGTACGATGATTCCTTTTTCCGTAAACTCGAGAGGGTGCAAGTATTCGGAGTGTTTGGTCGCCCTCATTTTGCGAACTGTCAACAATCGATTGGTTCTTGCTCCGACTTCCAAATAGCGCAACGAAATGACCCCGTCCACTACATATTCTTCCACGCCATACGTTCCAAATCGCTTGTCGCCTTCTGCGACTTCCGAAGTCAATATCGAGGTTGTGCCCATTTTCGACAAAAGATAACTCAATTTCAATACCGCTTTTCTGGCTTCATTCGGTTCTTCAAATTTCAATCCCAACGCTTGTAGCGAATCTACGACGACTCTCTTCGCGCCAACTTTTTTAGTAGCGCGCAATATTTCCAATAACAATTTGTCCAAATCAAACCCGGTTTCGGGCAATGCAAACTGTTCTTTGGAAGGAATGCCGATTTTGGCCGCGCTCGCGTCTATCAAGTGCAACATGTTTTGCTGTTCCATCTTGTCGAGTTCCCATCCAAAGCGAGAAACGTCTTGGCGGATGAGTTCGGGTCTTTCGTCCAACGTGACATACAGTCCGGGCTCTTTGTATTTTTTGGCGCCTTCGTACAAGAATTGCAGGCTGAGCAAGGTTTTTCCGGTTCCCGTTCCTCCGGCCAATAGCATGGTTCGTCCTTGCGGAAACCCGCCTTCTATCAGCTTGTCCAGTCCCGGAATTCCTGTCGGAACTCGTTCGAGCATGACTAGTAGTAGCTGCCCCGTCTATAAATAGCTTTCTGGGCCGTTTTTTGAATCGTTTATTTTTTGCTTGAAGAACCAGAACTGCTGCTACCGCTGCCGGGGCTTTTGGAAACGATTGTCATTGCAGCAACGAGTTCTTCTTCTGACAAATAAGTTTCAAACCCTTTTTCAAACTTTATTTGATTTTCAATCTCAGGCGCGGTTGACGGTGATGACGCCTTTGATTTTTTCCAGGCGTTCGAAAATTCGATTCAACTCTTTCAAGTCGTGCGTATACAGTTGGAACTTGCACACCACTTGTTGATTCCTTTCCCTTTCTGCAACAGCACTTGAAATGCGCACTTGGCTTTGAGTGAGCGCTTTCAGCAATTCGCTCAACATTCCCGGGCTTTGGACGGCGGTTACTTCCAAGCTGACTTCGAAGTTCCCTTTTCCTTTGACGTTCCAAGATACGGCCACTTTACGCTGCTTGCCTTCGAATTTGTGCACGTTGTCGCAGTCTTTTCTGTGCACGGTAATTTTTCGTTTGGTGGTTAAAAATCCTACTACTTCGTCTCCAGGAACCGGCGTACAGCATCTGGCCAGGCGAACGTCTTTCTCTTCCGTGTTTCGGATTTCGACGGATTTGATGGCCAGTTCTGTTTGCGTTTTTTTCGGCTTCGAAACCGCTTCGAGTTGCAACACGCTTCTGATTTTCTGCTTGGCCTTTTCGGTTTTGACCATGGCCAGCCATTGCCGTTTCGGCAATTGCTTGTTGGATGTTACAATTTCGACCGCGTCCCCGTTGTGCAGTTTAACGTCCAACGCGACCAATCTTCCGTTCACTTTGGCTTTTTCGCAGTGCTTTCCAATGTCGGTATGCACCGCGAACGCGAAATCCAGCGGAGTCGAGCCTTCTGGAAGTTCCACCACTTCTCCTTTTGGAGTGAAACAAAATATTTCGTTTTCGAAAAACTCCACTTTCAACGAGTCCATGAACGCTTTGGCGTGCTCCGCATCTTGCTTCCATTCCAGCATTTCTTTTAGCCACGAAAGTTTGGCGTCCATCTTTCCGGCATTCTCTCCTCCTTTGTACTTCCAGTGAGCGGCGATTCCATTTTCCGCTTCCGCGTGCATGTCGAAAGTTCGAATTTGTATTTCGACGGGTTTTCCAAACGACCCCAAAACATCGGTTTGCAAACTGCGGTATCCATTGGGTTTGGGCTTGGCAATGTAATCGTCGAACCGTTCCGGCAACGGCTTCCACAACGAGTGCACGATTCCCAATAGTTTGTAACAGTCTTCGACACTGTTGCACAACACGCGGATGGCGAGAATGTCGTGAATGTTTTGTATGGGAAACTTTTCTCCAAATTGTTCTTGGTATTTCAAGATTTTTTTGTAAATCGCGTACAATTTCTTCGAACGGGCGGCGACTTGTGTGTCAATTCCGCTTTCGCTGATTTTTTCTTCCAACTCTTGCTTGATTTGTTCGATTTCCGACTCTCGCTGTTCCGCACTGCTTTCCAGCGCGCGTTTGATGGCTTCCGCTTTTTTGGGCTCTAGAATTTCGAACGCGTTTTCTTCCAGCGCGCTCTTCAGCTTGTTCATTCCAAGCCTATGCGCCAATGGCGCGTAAACGTCCAAGGCTTCGCGCGCTTTCTCTTCCTTCTGTTTGCATTCCGGATTGTCGAGTTCGATCACTCTATCAACAAACGCAATCAACAAAGTTCGCACGTCTTTGGCCATCGCCAGCAATATTTTTTTCACGGCCTCGGCGCGCTTTTCCGGACTCGCTTTTTGGGGAAGGGTTTCGATTTGTTGCACGCCTTCCGCCAATTGTGCGCAGTCTTTTCCAAATTCTTTTTCGATTTCGTCTTGTTTGAGTTTTCCGTCGCGCACTTGGGGGAGGAGAAACAGCGCGTTTCGGCTGGGGGCGTCTAAAGATAGCTCGTCCGCCCACTGTTGTGCGTCGGGTTTTGGCATCAAAAATAGGTGTAAATGAAGCTTTTTAAGGCGGAAACGAATTTATAGTCGAACCCCGTAATTCCTTGTATTGTTTTTTTGGGGTGAAGTGTTTGAAACAGTTAGTGATCGAGTTTTCGGACGGCGAAGAGCTGGTGGAAGGAATTTCAGCAGCCGCCAAAGAGCACAATATCGACTATGCGCGCTTTCGCGAAGGAACTGGAGAATTGAGAGAATTCGACCTGATTTCCGACGATTTTGACGCGCCTCCGTCTAATGCGACTCCGTACGTCCTGGCGGCAGTTTCTGGCCGAGTCTTAAAGCAAAAGGGTTCGGACGAGCCGAAAATCAACTTTCACTTGACCTTGTTTCGCAAAGGCGCCAAAACCAAGCCCGTGTCGGGAGAGTTAAAACATGGTCTGGCAAATGGAACCGTCAGCTTGGTTTTAGATGTTTCCGATATGGGAAAAATCATTGAATGAAGGTGAAAAAATAACCAATATTGTATTGAAAGCAAACTTGTTTCCCATGCGCTTGAGCATGCGCGACAAGCGCGCGGGAGAACTGACTGTCAGCGTGGAAAACCGCGACGAGACTTCGAAGTTGTTGAAACTGGACATTCAATTGCCTGACGCAGTCTCGTTCGACAAGTCTGGCATCAATCGTTTGGTGCAAAAAAGGTTGGACGTGGTCAAAGCCAGTGAGGTCAAAGAATTCCGTTTTCCGGTATTCGTCACCCAACACGCGTCTCCCGGCATTCATTCGGGAAAGGCCATTGTCGGCGAACACGCGTCCAACTATGACTATGAAACTTCTCGCACTGCCAAAGAACTGAGCTTTCGCATTATCGACTGAGCCGCTTCCGATCCAATTGTCGTCTGCCAATTGTCTGTTCGAAAATTCGAACATCGGCTATGCCGGCGTCCAATCTTCGCGTTGCTCGATTGGACTGTCTTCCCGACAGTTTCGTTTTCGGCAAAGCTTTAGGCGGGTTTTTTCCCGTCCAACACGCCAAATTCAGGGTTTGTTTCGCTTTTTGTACTGCAAGAAGGGGTTGGAATGTGTTTTCCGAGGCGAAACCTATTTATAGGAGAGTATCGTTCTCTTTTCTAGTGTTTTTTTGGGCAGAAATGCCTGAAAATCGATTCGCAAACTCCCAAGGTGATACTGTGAAAATTATGTCCATTTGTCCCAATTGTTTTGGAAATCGCGTTCGCCAAAAAATGGGTTCTTCGTTGATTAAAGAAGGCGGAATGTTGAAGATTGCCGACGATTTTGGAGAAGTCGTGGAATGCCCGGATTGCAATCACATTGGTGTTGATTCTTTTGCCGGCAACGACACGCTCATTGCCATGTTGAAAGTGCGCAAGGGTTGGAAAGAAACCGTTCTTCCCTTGGTCGAAACCCCGGCAGTCCGACAAGTTGCCATGCCACTCCTGACAGACGCGAATACGGAAATTTTAACTGTTCAAGTGCCCAAGCTCGAATAGAGTTTTGGGTCAATCTTCCACATCTTCTAACTGGTTTTCGCGTTCGAGCTTTTTGACTTTCGCGTTGTACTGGTGGTAGCTGTACAACGAGGCAAACACCAATGCAATGCCCAGTACCACAAACAAGCTGCCAACCGAAGCCAATGCCCAGTTGGCTTCGAAAATTTTCATGATTCCAAACCCTAACGCGATTAACGTCAAAAATACAGTTATTTCTTGCAATATCGTCCGTTCTTTGCTTAGCAAAGTTCGTTCTTCCGACAACAAGGTTTGGGCATGGGATTCACTGTACGTGCGAACCTTTTTTGTCAGTTCTTTCGGTTTGGATCGCCTGGCTTGTTTGCGTTTTTTTCGAACCATGGTGCAAAGACGATTTCCAGATTTAAATGCCTAACTCTCGACCATTGGTAGGGAATCGAATCCAATATAGCCTCTCCTTCGGCCGATGCCACTTCTTCCATCAATAGATCTATACGGAGCAGAAGCAGGGAGGGGGAGAAAAAAGAAAGAAAAAAGGCAGGGAATGATTGAATGGAGGCCGAACGCGTTACGCGTTCTTGGCCATATTCCAAACTGCCTTTAAGGCCACAATTACTGCGGCTGGAGCGACGAACGCAGCGATATTGCCTAAGATTGCAACAATGTAGCTGCCAATCATGGGCAACGATAACCATTGCGCGGCGCTGCCGGTTGCCAGCAAAGCAATTGATGCAACGAGAAAGCTAACTGCTTCTTTGTCCTTGATGTTGAGAAATCCGACGAGGATACCCAAAATCAGGAAAATCACAGCCAACCATCCTGCCACTTCGGCGGAGATTGCACTCGATGCCAAGCCAGCAATAATGGCGAGAATTACGCCAATGATAAAGGCATATTCGCCATATTTTTCCATAGCCATTGGTTTTGACCTCCTTTCAAGTAAGTGTGTTGCACCCATAGTATGGTCAAGAGAATAAAAACCTATCCCAAACAACGAAGCCTTTTTCGACAATTGCCTTAAACTTTGGGGCTTTCTCTTTTTCAAGACTTTGGCTTTTCTTTCCTGCTATGACCTTTGACGTGCTTTTCCAAAACGAGCGCGCGCGCGTCGGAGTCTTGCCAACAAGCCATGCCAGACTCGAAACTCCGTTTTTCATGCCTGTGGCGACCAAAGCCGTTCCCAAACTCGTGGACTGCGACGAATTGGAAGGAATCGGATTTCGGTGTTTTATTTCCAACGCGTTCTTGCTTTCCCTCAAACCCGGAGTGGAAGTGGTGGAACAACACTCTGGCCTACACGGTTTGATGCAGTGGAAGCATGCGATTTTCACAGATTCTGGCGGTTTTCAAGTGTTGGATAGCAAATTCAACCAAAAAGTAGTCAAAGACGGAGTGTGGATGCAGTCTCCGTTCGACGGCGGAACACAATTATTGACTCCGGAAAAAGCCATTTCGATCCAAAACCAGTTGGGAGCCGATGTCATCATGTGCTTGGACGATGTTCCTCACTTTGGCATTTCAAAACCCGAGTTTGCTGTCTCGCTCCAACGCACCTTGGCATGGGCGCAACACTGTCAGACCGCACACTCGAATCCCGACCAACTCTTGTTTGGCATTTCCCAAGGCGGAACATTTGCCGACTTGCGCAAAAAAGGCATTGAAAAACTGTTGGAAATGGACTTTGACGGAATTTCTTTAGGTGGACTATGCATCGGCGAAGGCCGCGAGCGCATGTTGCGGATTACCGCGTCGAGTACCAAACTCGTTCCCGAATCCAAGCCCGTGTATTTGATGGGAGTGGGGAGTGTCGAAGACGTGCTGGACTGTATTGGGTTGGGTGTGGACATTTTTGACTCGGCATTCCCAACACGCATGGCGCGGCACGGGTGTGTTTTCACGTCCAAAGGCGATCTACGCTTGGAAAAGAAAAGGTATGCTTGCGATATGAAACCATTGGACGAAAATTGTTCGTGTAAGGTGTGTCGACAATTTTCCCGCGCCTATTTGCACCACCTCGTGCGCGTGAAAGAACCGACCGGACTGCGTTTTCTCTCCTTCCACAATCTCTATTTTTTGCAAAAGACTGTGGAAAAGGCCCGCGAAGCCATTCGTGCGGGAGAATTTTCTTCTTTCGTTCGGGAATTCAAAGAATTGCGCGGGTCGAAGCACGTTTAAATCCTTTCCGTCTCTGACTGTTG
>CAZHUN010000038.1:0-4672 GCA_964535725.1 uncultured archaeon | reverse complement strand
AATTGGCAGACGACAATTGGATTGGAGGCGGCATTAGCGAGGGTTGGTTAATCCGCCAATATACGCACTGCGGCAGTTTTCCGAGCAAAATCCCCGAAGCCACAATTGGCTACCGTCGTCGTCCATTTCATTGCGGCAGTTCATGCACGTGCGCGTTTTCGGCAATCCATAGGTTGCGTGCGCAGTAGAAAAAAATCGGTTCACCATATTCATACACCCCTTCTCGTATTATAGGCGTTTCTCGAATATAAATCTTCATTTTTCGAAACCACAAACCTTTAAGGCGCGAAAGGCGTGTTTCTGGCTATGGAAGAGAATGAGGTTCTGCTTTCCCCTACTTTGCCTTCGTTGGCTTCGCTTCCGGCTACTCTGACTTCGCCGGTTTCCAGCGCGCCCCAAACCCAGCTTTCTCCAGAACTGTCGGACGCGTTCAAGCGCTTCAAGCAAGAATTGTCGATTTCCGGGTATTCTCCACGAACCCAAACCATGTACGGCCTCTATGTAGAACACTTTTTGAAAGAGTTTCCCAAACCTGTGAAAGACTACGCGCGGAGCGACATCATTGCATTCATGGCCGACATGAAAGAGAAAAAGAACACGAGCGGGGCAACCTTGGGGTTGGTTCATGCGGCGTTGAAGTATTTCTTTCACACGTTTTTGAAAATGTCGATTGTTGAAGAGATAAAGATTCCCAAAAAAGGCAAGCACTTGCCGACTGTGTTGTCGAGAGACGAAGTGAAAGCGTTGTTCAAATCCACGAAAGCCGGGCGGAACAGGCTGATTTTGCAGTTGCTGTACTCTTCCGGGCTGCGGGTTTCGGAAAGCGTGCACTTGAAAGTGCAAGACCTTTCGTTCGAAGAAGGCGTTGCCCGCGTTCGGGGCGGAAAAGGGGACAAAGACCGGGTGGTGATTCTCTCAAAATTTTGGACAACCAATGCCAAGCGTTATTTGAGAAAGAAAAAGGTTTCGAGCGAGTTTGTCTTTTCGAAAAAAAACGGTTCTCCAATCACTGCCGACTCTGTCCAACGCATCATCAAAGAAGCCAGTCAAAAAGCTGGAATCAACAAAGAAGTGACTCCGCACGCGCTGCGCCACTCGTTTGCCACGCACTTGTTGGAAAGCGGGGAAAACATCCGAAAAATCCAAGAATTGTTGGGCCATTCAAACCTCAGTACGACGCAAATTTACACGAAAGTGAGCTTGCAAGAGCTCAAAAAGACGGTTTCTCCTCTAGATGCATTGACGCGTCCAAAGAAGACAATCGAGCTTCCGCCATAACCCTTCCTTCCCCCCAATAACCCTATACCATCCCGAATAACCCGACTCCACACTTCCGCTTTTCAGTATAAGGTAGTTAAGGTAGTGACTGCTTTTTTCCAGCCACATCGAACGCAAACTTTAAATAGGAGGCTCGACTTACATAATGTGAATAGATTTCTGGGGTGAATTTGATGACTGCGCGAATCTCAAAATTATTTGGAATGGACATCTACACAGACAATGCCGAATACAAGGGAAAAGTCTACGACTTGGTGATCAACCTTGAAAAAGGAAGAATTGAAACCATTACGACAGAACCCTTGCGCGTTTCGTCCAAACAAGAAGTAAAAAAAATCATCAGTGAAAAAAGCATTCCCTATCGCACTGTCAAAGCCGTCAAAGACATTATTTTGACGTCACCTTCCAAAGCCATGGTCGAAGAAGAAGAGCAAGCACCAGCCCACTCTACACGACCTTCCTACCGCGGCGGCTATTCTCGAAGACATTAATTTACAATGCTTTTTCTCTTTTTTTCTTTTTGAAAGAGAACAAAATCCAAACCAACCATTTATGTATTAATTCAATACATAATGCATTCTGTACTATACTATACTCAAATAGGGGAAGTGCGGGGAGAGCATGCCATCCAAAGGATATTTTGTCCAATACAAGTTTATTATTCCGGAAAACATGAAACATTCGGAATACACCTATCAAAAACTATTTCGTGCCATTTATGGATACACCCAAGTCGTTTCCAAAAGCAATGGCAAAACCTATTCGTATCATCGAAAAGGCGTATTGTCCGAACACCCGTACATCAAGCAAGGCAAAAACTGCGTCTCCATTCCCCCTGAAGCATTTTCCGGCTTGAAAGCGTTTTTCCAAACCGGTTCCAACCCCACCCACAAATGGCAAAAGAAAGGAGATTGGAAAGCCGTATACTATTTGAACGACAAAGATCTTGCCGACGAACTCATTCCTGGTGCGATTGAAAATTTACTCGACCGAACATTTATCCTATCCACTGCAAAAGAACACCAAAAAATCGAAAACGAGCTCAAAAACCTGGCAGAATTGAAAAAATCCAATCAAAAAATAGACGAAAACTACCGAAAGGCCGTCGTCGAAACCGGAAACAAAATCGCTTCGCTTCCGTGGTTCAAACAACACTTTTCCAAAAGCGCTCGCTTGACCAATTTCAACAACCATTTGAATGAACTACGCAGTCTGTAATTCAATGGTTTCTTCTAACTTTTTCTTGGCCTTCAAACGCACCAACAATTCACGCTTTCTCCACTTTCGCTTTCCGCCCACATTGTTGATTTCCAACAACCCAACATCCACCAAGGTTTTAATGTATGGATACAAACTCCGGTCATTTTCGTACGAAATTCCGAACAATTCCCGGATTCTGCGACGAATCTCTTCCATGTCGATCCATTCTTCAAAACCCAATACTTTGACGACATGGCTGGCTTGGGTGTTGTCTTGAAATTCCAAATAATCCCACAAAGTATGCACTTCTTCTTGGCCTGGCAGTGCCTCGTACACGACAGTTTCTGCGCGACCTACAGGTTTGGCACTTCCAAACAATGCGTTCAACCAACCCAATATTGACATGACATTACTGTAATGACTGTCATTACTTAAAAATGTTACGCTCATTACGCCTCATTACACTCATTACCAAACATAACTGTAATCTCCATCTCTGAGGGTTGTTTTGGGCCATGCTTTGGTGTCTTGTCTGATCAATACAAAACCTTTGTTTTTTAGAGGGTTAATTTAATCAGTAATTACGCCCCTTTTTCAATACGGCCCACACAACTTTTTTTTTGAGGGGTGTTTTTGGCTTGTTTTTATGTCTTCCCTAACACTTCCGCTATTTGGAGACTTGAAAATTAGCTTAATTTGATCGCTTCACCAAACACACTAAAAGAGTGAGGTTGTTTTTGATTTGTTTTTCGCATTTGTTATGTAGCTGAACAAGTGGTTGGTTTTGGTGGAAAGTGTTTTACGGAAAAATAATCGAAAAACGCTTGTGTGGAAATAGCGAGGGAAGGATTTGAACCTCCGACCTTCGGGTCTCTCCGCGCGATTTGAACGCGTATGAGCCCGACGGGCACTCCTGACTGCCCTACCTCGCTATCTATCTGGTGGTGTTTTTTATTTCTTTTTCGATTTTAAAAACGAATTGGTGTTTATTAAATAAACAAAGGTTGTTTTTGGCTTATTGTTGACTTTTAAACTTATTTTAACTTCTTTTTGTGATCTTTTTGGGTGTGATGAAATGTCCAACTTTGTGTGTGTTTTAGACTTGTTTTTCTAGGTTTTGAATGTCGGTTTTCAAGGAATCGATCTTTTCTTGGGTCATTTTGGTCATTCGCTTATTGTCCCACTCGTTCATGGTTTCTCCGCACTCCGGACATTTGAACTGGTATTCGATGGCCACTTCAAAAGGCTGGGGGGCACATTTTTTGGGGCACGCAAACATGGTATAATTTTGTTCGTAGGACAGTTTTTGCTCCAATTTTTCCACTTCTTCCGAATACTGTTCGAGGATGAGTTCGGCGATGCGTTTGCTGTTGATCGTCCATGTGTACGAATACCATCCTGCTTTCGGACTTTTGCGCTTGTTGTAGGCTGCGATTCCTCGATAGTGCAGCCGGTTCAAAATGGTTCGGATTTCTGTGATTTTCAGCGGAACATGTTTGCCGATTTCTTCATCTGTCAAGTCCTTGTTCTTTTTCAAACAAATTTTGACGACTTCAGGACCGAATTCTCCAGAAATCACAGTCAGGAACTCTCGCGTGAGGTTCAATTCCATAATATCCTTTTTCGGCATCCTATCATTCCTTCAAGAAAGTTGTTTTAAATCGTGCTTTTTTTCGTTCCACGCGTTTTCCGCGCGCTTTTGGGATAATTTTCAATTTCGCTTTCGTGAAACTCGCTTTTCCGTTGGTCAATGCATACAACAAAATCGATAGTGCAGCGATTTCCGAATGAGGTTGGGAAGTGACTGATAAATTGTAATCGCTTTTTTCGTACACATCTCGGGGAACTTTCTCCGCCCCGACTACAATCGCTAGCTTTTTCGCTTTTTTCAACACATTCAGTCTTTTTTCGAACGGCTCTCCATACATGGTCAAATGCACGAGCACTTTTTTTTCTCGTTTGGACCGCTTCAGCGCGTTTCGAAAGTTTTTTTCCCACGAAAATTCGATTCCCTTTCCCCAGTTTTGATTCACTCCCTTCACACTCTTTTCGGTTTCCGGAGCGCGCTCTCCGCACACGGTAACTTTCTTTGCGCCAAAGGCCCGTGCTACCAATGCGCAGTGGGTTGTAACGCGAATGTCTCTCTCTTTTCTGTGCCCGATTCGGATGACTTCGATGTTTTGCACATTCTTTC
>CAZHUN010000037.1:0-27715 GCA_964535725.1 uncultured archaeon | reverse complement strand
AGATTTCGGAAATTGAAAAAGTTTTGGGTGTGAACGATATGCTCTTCGTTCCGCAGCGGATTGACGTTGCCGACCGCGGAATCGTTTCGACGATTTTTGCCTCCTATTCTGGTGAAAACGATTTGATTCAAACCTATTCTGACTTTTATAAAAATGCGCCTTTTGTGCGAATCTGCGACCAAATTCAAACTGCGAATGTGATAGGAACGAATTATTGTGACATCAAACTGGCGCAGTTTGGAGAGCGTGTTATTGTTGTTTCTGCAGTGGACAATCTGATCAAAGGCGGTTCTGGCCAAGCTGTGCAAAACTTCAACTTAATGTTTGGAATGGATGAAAGGGAAGGCCTTTCTCGCTAATGCGGGCTACGTGTTGATGGTCACGCTGTCGGTTTGTTCGTCTTCTTGCGCGTGCGTGATGGGGTTGGGAAAGCGGTAGTGGACACGGCAAGAATTCGAACTGCCTTGTGGAGTGGCGGAGGGTGCGGAGATTTGCAGCGAAACCGTTTCCGAACCTCCTGCAGCGATGGTGGAAATGTTTTGGTCGGGAACGGAAATCCAAGAATCGCATCCGTTGGTCGGGTCTGCGAATACTTGAATGTTGTCGATGGCAAAATCACCTTCGTTTGTGAGTGTCAATGTTCCGGTTTTGGCCTCGTACGTTGTTCCGTTCTTGGAAAGGTTGAAAGTGGTTTGTGAAAGGTGGGAAGTTAGTGCAATGGTGGCGGCGCCGATGGAAAGCGTGAACGAAATTTCGGGACTCTGCCAATAGCTCGTGTGCAGGATGATGCTTCCCGTAATGTTTGGGTCTGGCTTGGCGTCTGAATCCACGTTGACCAATTTGACTTGGATTTTGGCAGTCTGTTTGGCGGAAATTTTGGACAATTGCGTGGGATTGAACGAAAACCATTTTTTGATCGTGGCCACATCGTTTTGCGTGGAATCTTCGGGAATGGAAACATCATACGAAATAGTGTCGGAAAAGTCAGAACTGTCGTTGTTGGCAATCTGGATTTCTTTTGGAGTAGTGGCTAGTGTTCCGCCTTTGACGGTTCCAAACGCGAGTGAAGTGGTTTTGACGCTCAATGCGGGCGCTTTGACGATGGTAAAATTCAAGGATTGCGTGGATTTTTTTCCCACAACACCCACTTGCAGTGTTTTCGCGTCTCCGGTTTTTCCCGAAACCGTATAATTGTCGGGAATGCGGACGGTTAAGGTTGCAATATTGCTTCCTTGAACGGCTTGGAGCGTTGGAGGGTCGAATGAGGCGAATTCTTTTCCCGTTCCCAAAATCTTCAATTGCAACGTGGTTGGAGTTCCACTGTTGGCGATGGTGACTTGTGTTGAAATGCTCTGTCCCACATAGATTTTTTCGGGAATGGGTTGGGCGGAAATGGACAAGTTGTAGTTTTTTTCGAGTTGGATGGCGAATTCGGTTTCTTTGGAAGTTACGTCGATGGATTGCGTGGTTCCCGAATATCCGGAAGCGGATACAACAATCGAATAGGTTCCGTCGCGCAAATTGGCGGTAGTGCTTCCGCCAGTGAATGTGGAAACTGTCGAACTGCCTTGCTTGATCGTGCCCCCAACAGAGAGTGGGTTTCCGTCTACGTCGGAAATGGAAATGTGCACGGAATGCACGGACGCGATGAAATACCAGTAAGCGCCCCCCAAGATTGCGAGTACGACAATGATTTTGAAGAGAGTGGGAAGCAATGGCTTGAGGCCGGAGACCGCGCCTTGCGTGTTGTCCTGCCAGGAGGAAGGCTCTTTGCCTTCGGAAGAGGTTACTTCTTCTTCGGGCCATTGTCCGATTTCGGGCATGTTATTTCTTTCCCAATCGTTTTTTCGCGTGTTCGAACTTTTTTAAGTGTTGGAAGCGCATTTTCCACTCGTCGCGTTCTTCGCGCAGTTTTCGATTTTCTGCTTCTTTTTCTTCGGCAATGGTTTTGAAGTGTTGCAAGTATTCGTCTTTTTGTACATTTTCCACTTCCAGCTTGTGTAATTGCGCGGCATACTTTTGGCGGATTTCGTCGCGCGCTGTCGAAATGCGCGTTTCGGTTTCCGTAATCCCTTTCACGTACTGGTCGCGAAGGGCTTGGGTTTCCTTTTCCCCGTCCAATAGTTGGCGCACGGCGTCTTCTTTTTCTTTTTTCAAGGTTTCCAGCAATTCTGTTGTTTTTCGGGAATGTTCTTGGAACAATTCTTTCAGTCTTTCTGAATTGTCTTCCACGCGCTGCCTTTCCGCATTCAGCGAAGCGCTGGAATTGGTGACTTCGTCCAATTCGCGTTCGAGTTGCGAAGAGAGGGAACGCCATTCTTTTTCCGAATTTACAGGAAAAGTTTCTTTCACGAGCTGTCGTTGGATGGCGGCCAATGCCTGAGTTTTGGATGCGTTTTCAGTTTTTGGAGAAAATCCTTTTTCGCGGATTTTGAATTCCGCGCGTTGGAGGAAATGGTGCACGCTGTCGAGTTCGTTCAGCACTTTTTCTTGCAAGGAACTATACAACTCACTGCCTTTCTCGCTGTGCACGAAAAATTCTTCGTTGGAAGAAACTTTTTTTTCGCGTTCGAATCTTGCATTGCGTTGCAATACGTTGAGCAATAATTCGATTGACTCTTCGCGCGAGGCCGAATCAAGAGAAACGTTTTGCATTTCGAGCAGGGTAGAAAGGTGAGCGATGGAGTTTTTGATTTCGCGCAATCCCTCCAAACTTTCTTCCAGCGAGGCGTGCATGCCTTGCGGGGAAAGCGTATTCCAAGAAATGTCGCGCACGCTCTTCGAAAGCCGTTGGCGCTGTTCTCCCAGCTTTTGCAGTTGTTCGATGGCGGAAATCATGGTTTTTGAAAAAAGGATTCCCAAACATATATATCTTTCGCCTTCGTCGTTGTTTCATGCGCGTTTTTCAGTCTGCTCACGGTTTGACGATCGGCAATGGCGTGCAAATTTCCGTGGATCCCAAGGGCTCGCCCGACCATCCGTTTGTGGTCTCGCACGCGCACTTCGACCATCTTTCGTTTTCCAAGCACGTCACTTCGCAATTGCTCTCCACTCCCGAAACCCTTGCCTTGTTGGGAGCGCGCAAGAAAGAGGCCAAAAACTCTCTTTCATTGCCGCTTGGAAAAAAAGCCGACGTGGATGGAATGGGGGTTTCGTTGCACAGTTCGTGCCATATTTTGGGAAGCGCGCAAGTGCGCGTGGAAGGGGAAAAAGTGGTGGTAGCGACTACCGACATGCAATTGTTGCCGAGCTTGTTGCTTCCGGAAGCGGAAGTGTTGCCATGTGATACCCTTGTCATCGAAAGCACGTTCGGGCTTCCTTCTTTCAGCTTTCCCGAACGTTCGAGTTTGTATGAAGAAATGGGGCATTGGATTGAAAGCGAAGTTGCGCAAGACAATTTTGTGGTGCTGGCCGGTTATTCGCTTGGAAAAGCGCAAGAACTTACCAAAATCGTGAACGAGTTTACGCCTTTTTCCCCGCTCGTGCACGAGTCGATTTTCGAAAACAATGAATTGTATGAAAAGTTTGGCGTGAAGTTGGGAGAGTTTGAAAAGCTCGATCGGAATGCGAACGACTTTAATGTATTAATTCTTCCGCCTTCGCTGTGCAATGTGGACGTGTTGGACGCGCTGCAGTATTCAATTGGAAAGAAAGTTTCGGCCGCGCTCGCGACTGGCTGGAATTTTCGCACGCCCCAGTTCGACAAAGTGTTTCCCCTCTCCGACCACGCCGACTATGCGCAATTGTTGCGGTATGTGAAAGAGTGCGGGGCCAAGAAGGTATACACAGTGCACGGCTTTTGCAAGGAATTCGCAAGACACGTGCAGCGGAATACGGGAATTCCCTGCCAGGCATTGGAAGAAAGCGGCCAATCGCGCTTGGACGAATGGTGAGGAAAGGGTTTTTCAGGCGATGGGAAGGACGTTTAAAAATCGATTGCTCGAAGAGTTGCACATGCCGAGGTTGCTGGCCAACGAAGTCATTCCCTCGTTGAAAGGGAAAAGCGTTCAAGTTGCGGGATGGGTGCACGAGCGCCGCGATTTGGGCGGATTAAAATTCTTGATTTTGAAAGACCGTTCCGGAATATTGCAGATTACCATTCCCAAAAAGGAAGCGTCGGCCGCGGTGTTGAAGGCGTTGGAAGGTTTGACGAAGGAAAGCGTCATTTCCGTGGAAGGGAAAGTGCAGGAAGCCAAGCAAGCGCCCCGTGGCGTGGAAGTGGTTCCTTCTAGTTTGGAAGTTTTGTCGCTCGCTCTCGCGCCGACTCCGTTGGACAC
This sequence comes from uncultured archaeon, assembly GCA_964535725.1. Classification (GTDB taxonomy): domain Archaea; phylum Iainarchaeota; class Iainarchaeia; order Iainarchaeales; family UBA10191; genus CAZHUN01. The sequence continues at coordinate 23,438 of CAZHUN010000037.1, read as the reverse complement.
TTCGGGAAAGATCGAGAGCGATTTGTCGAAACGCTTGGATTACCGCTTTTTGGACTTGCGCAACGAAAAGCGGTTGGCGATTTTCAAGATTCGCTCGAAAATCTACAAACATTTGGTCGAGTTTTTCGACTCGAAAGGGTTCACGTGCATCCACACTCCCAAACTCACTGCAGCGGGATTGGAAAGCGGTTCGGAAATGTTTCCCGTGCTCTATTTTGGAAGAGAAGCGTTTTTGTCGCAGTCTCCCCAGCTCTACAAGCAAATGATGGTGTGCGCGGGGTTCGAACGCGTGTACGAGATCGCTCCCGTATATCGCGCGGAAAAGAGCAATACTCCGCGCCATCAGACAGAATTCATCGGCGTGGATTTTGAAATGGGCTTCATCTCTCACACTTCCGACATCATGGACATCATCGAAGACATGTTGAAATTTGTGCTTTCGAATTTGAAAGAGAGCGCGAAGGCAGAACTGGCGTTGTGGAACGTTGATTTGAAAGTGCCGAAAAAGATTCCGCGCTGGACCATGCCGGAAGTGAAAAAGTGGTTGGCCGCAAAAGGAAAAAAGATTCCCGAAGCCGAAGATTTTGATCCTGAAGCCGAGCGCATGGTGGGAGAGATGGCGAAAGAAAAAACCGGAGAAGAGTTTGTTTTCGTCACCAATTATCCCATCGCCAAGCGCCCGTTTTACCATTTCTACAACAAGGACGGAAAGACGACAGACGCGTTCGACTTGATTTGGAATGGCGTGGAAGTGGCTACGGGCGGACAGCGAGAGCACAGGTATGAAGTGTTGAAAAAGCAGGCCAAGGCGAAAGGGATAGAATTGGACAAGATGGGATTCTATGCGGACTTGTTCAAATATGGAGCTCCCCCTCACGGAGGCGTCGGATTCGGACTGGACAGGCTCGTCCAGCGTTTGCTCAAACTCGACAACATTCGCGAAGCGGTTTTGCTTCCGCGAGACCCCGAACGCTTGACACCGTAAGGCTTTTTTCCCGAGGCGTTTTCCAAAAGGCCCCGCCCTAATCGTCTTTTTAACCCCTTTTCGGTGCTTTAGTGCGTATATGCCTCAAGTCATTGTGGACAAAAAACTGCTCGAACGCGTGGCCAAAAACTGCCGGCTGAACCTTTCCGACGTCGAAGTGAAAGAGTTCCTGCCCCAATTGCAAGAAATTCTGAAAGCGTTTTCCAAACTCGACGAGTTGGACGTTTCACATTCTGAACCTGCCTTCCAACCCATTCCCTTGCAAAACGTGCTCCGCAAGGACGCGGTCGAAAAGTGCTTGAGCGTGGAAGAAGCCTTGTCCAACACGAAGCACAAAAAAGATTCTTACTTCAAAGGCCCCAAGGCGGTTTGAATGTCCGTACAAGAGTCCATTCAAAAATCCTTGGACGAAATCAAGAAGCAAAACCCGAAATTCCATCACTTTTGTACAATCTCCGAGCAAGCGCTTTCGCGCGCAAAAATTTTGGAAAAACAAAAAAAGAAAGGAAAACTGTACGGGATTTCGATTTCTGTCAAAGACGCGATTTGCGTGAAAGGTTTGGTGAGCCGCGCGGGTTCGAAAATTTTGTCCGGTTACAAACCTGTGTTCAATGCCACGGTGATTGACCGCGTGCAAGCTGAAGGCGGGGGCGTAGTAGGAAAAACGTCGCAGGACGAGTTCGGCTTCGGAAGCTTTTCCGTCAATGTTGGTTTGGGTTTTGAAATTCCCAAAAACCCGCACGATGTTTCGCGCTGTACAGGAGGAAGTTCGGGCGGCAGCGCGGGATGGACGGCATTGACCAAAAACGCGCACGCTTCCATCGCCGAAAGCACGGGCGGAAGCATCGCCTGTCCCGCAAGTTTTTGCGGAGTCGCGGGAATCACTCCCACTTACGGGAGAGTGTCGCGCTATGGCTTGATGGACTACGCGAGTTCGTTGGACAAGATTGGAACAATGGGAAAAACCATGAAAGAAGCCGCACTCTTGCTGGAAGTGATTTCGGGCGCTGACGGAAAAGACGCGACCGCACTTTCGCAAAAAGTTCCTGCTTTCTCTACGTTCGCGGGAAAGAGCGTGAACGGGTTGAAAGTTGGAGTCGTGAAAGAGTTGATGGGAGAAGGAATCGATCGAGATGTAAAAAAAACAGTCCAGAAAAAATTGGACGAACTGGAAAAACTCGGTGCCATCGTTGAAACAGTTTCGCTTCCCCTTTCGGCCAAGTACGCGGTTCCCGCCTATTACTTGATTGCGACCGCGGAAGCTTCTACGAATTTGGCCAAGTATTGCGGCATGCGCTACGGTTTCGAGCCAGAATTGAAGGGAACTTTCGACGAGTACTTTTCCGAAGTGCGTTCGACAGCGCTCGGAAAAGAAGCCAAGCGCAGAATCATTCTCGGAACCTTCGCGCGCATGTCCGGCTATCGCGACGCGTATTACTTGCGCGCGTTGAAAGTGCGTTCGAAAATCATTCAAGAATTCCAGCAACAGTTCAAAAAGTTCGACGTTCTCGCGCATCCGACCATGCCTTTCATTGCTCCAAAGTTCAAGGAAATCGAAAAACTTTCCCCGCTGCAGAATTATTTGGCCGACATTTGCACAGTCCCTTCCAATTTGGGCGGATTTCCCCACGTTTCCGTAAACGCTGGTTTTTCGAAAGGCATGCCGGTTGGAATCATGTTTTCTTCAGACCATTTTGAAGAAGGAAAATCCATTCAAGCCTCTTCTGCAGTCGAGAAGGTGAAACTATGAGCGACCTTCCGGCCATTATCGGTTTGGAAGTGCATGTGCACTTGAACACGAAGTCAAAGCTCTTTTGCGGGTGTACGACAAAAGAAGGTCCTCCGAACTCAAACACGTGTCCGATTTGTTTGGGCATGCCGGGAAGCAAGCCTTTTTTGAACGAAAAAGCCGTGGAATTTGCGGTGAAGGCGGCGCTGGCCTTGAACTGTACTGTGAATCCAAACTTCTTCTTTTCGCGCAAAACATACTTCTATCCGGACATGGCCAAAAACTTCCAAATCACGCAATACGAGCTGCCGATTGGAGAGAAAGGGTTTGTGAAACTGCGCAGCGGAAAAAAGGTGGAGATTCAACGGTTGCACTTGGAAGAAGACCCGGCCTCGCTGGTGCACGAAGAAGGAATGGAAAAGAGCGAGCATGTTTTGGTCGATTATAATCGTTCGGGATTTCCCATGATCGAAGTAGTGACTTCCCCTTGCTTGGAAAGTGCCGAAGAAGCGCGCGAGTTTTTGAACGAATTGCAAACCATCATGGACTATTTGGGAATTTTCGTTCAAGGACAAGACTTGCTGAAAGCGGACGCAAATATTTCTCTGAAAGGTGGAGAGAGAGTGGAAATTAAAAACATTTCTTCTTTCAAGGGCGTCGAAAAAGCGTTGGGTTTGGAAATTTTGCGCCAGCGAAACTTGCAAAAGTTCGGAAAAAAAGTCGAGCGCGAAACGCGTGGATTCGACTCGGATTCCGGAACGACAAAACTGTTGCGTACGAAAGAAAGCGAGGACGACTACGGGTATATCGCAGAACCGGACATTCCGCGCATTGTGTTGGAAGATAGACAAGTTTCGAAATGGCGTTCGGAATTGCCCGAATTGCATAGTCAACGAAGCCAGCGCTTTGCAAAAGAGTTCCACATCGACGAAAAGGTTGCGGATGTGCTGGTTTCGGACAAAGCGCTCGCCGGATTGTTCGAATCTGTCGCGAAAAAAGTATCTCCCAAACTCGCCGCGCAATTCCTATCCAGAGAGTTGCTGGCCGTGTTGAACCACGATAATTTGAGCCTGCGCGACACAGAACTGAAAGAAAAAGACGTCGTGAACCTGCTCGAGTTGCTCGAAGTGTCAAAAATTTCGGAAAAGAGCGCGAAAGAAACATTAATTAAAATGGTTCTCGAAAAAGTCGAGCCGGTTTCGTTCATCGAAAAGCAGGGCTGGCTGGTTTCGTTCAACGAGAACGACATCGAAACGCTTGCGGAAGAAGTGTTGAAAGAAAATTCCAAAGCCGTGGAAGATTTCAAGAAAGGGGATTCGAAAGCGTTGAACTTTTTGGTCGGGCAGGTTTTGCGAAAATCGAAAGGCAAGGCGAATCCGAGAAAAGTGCAGGAATGGTTGGAGAAAAAATTGAAATAGAAAGTAAAAAGCACGCGATTTCCGCATGCTTTTCTGAAAAAACATTACAATGAGTTTAAAATTTTGAAAACTCGTTCAATTATCTTTTTTTCTTCTTTGCTTTTTTTTTCTTTGCCATAGTTTTCACCCGCCTTTTACGGTTTGATTGCACAACTAGAAACAGTTTCAACTATTTAAACGTTTCTTTACGCGATTTTCGCCGAAAAAATGATTTCAAAAACTTTTTTCGCCTGTTTTTTTGTTCAAACGAAAATTTTTTACAACTGAATGAAATTTTTTCCGTTCCTGTACCAAAGCCGTGGCTTCTAAAAATGTTTGTGCGGGTGTTGAAAGAGAGGTGATTGGGTTTCATGCAATCAAAAATTTTTATTGGCGTAATGCTTCTGGCGATTGTGGCGCTTGTCGGGTGCACGCAACCGTATGCGGGAGCGGGAAACAGCACGGATACGACAACTCCTCCGACTGGCGGCGATTCGACGGCAAAAATCGTCGAATTGGACATGACGGATTCGAGCATGCCGAGCATTTCCATCAGCCAAGGAGATACAGTCAAGTTTGTCAATACAGGAACTGTCGGACACTGGCCGGCTTCGGCGATGCATCCCACTCACACCGTCTATCCGGGGTCGGGAATCGAAAAGTGTGGAACTTCCGAACAACCAGGAATCTTCGACTCGTGTGGGGACATCGTTCCCGGAGACTCTTGGTCGTTCACATTCGACGACAAAGGCGCTTGGGGCTACCACGACCATTCGAATTCAAAGCTTTTCGGCAAAATCACTGTCGAATAGAAATTCCTTTCCATCCCTTTTCTTTTTTTATGGGAATTCCTCTCGAGGGCATTCAACCCAAATTCCAATGCAGTCAGTGCGGAAAGTGTTGCACACAATGGTTTTCGAGCCAAGCGCACGAGTCGGAATTGCGCGAACAACTGCTCAAACAAGAAGGTCCGATCTATCAAGTGTCGCTGGGTCTTGTCGTGAGCCTTTTCGAGGCAGAGCGCTTGCGCAAGGAAGCCGAAGAGCGAAAGATCGTCTTTCCCTTGCAATGGGGGATGGTGGCTGTGGACGCTTTTTTGGACGAGGCGATTGGCGTGGAGTATGCAATGCCTTCGACACCGTGCCCGTTTTTGCAGCCAAACAAGCAATGCGGAGTTTATGAAAATCGGCCCATCACGTGTCGCGTTTTTCCCGCCCCACTCATCTTCCGCTTTGCCAACCAGGGCGGAAACATCGAAATCGGCCAGAGTTTTTGCGGCAGCGACCATTTTTTGGAAGCCTATCCGTTCTCACAAGTGAAAGGCGTTTCCAAGCAAGAGACCTTTCGCCGCTATTTTGAATATTTTGGCGACCATTTTATTGCGAGCGCGTGGAGGTACTTGCACAACCGTTTTGCGGTTGGAATCGTGCAATCCCTAGAAAACAAGGCCTTGTTTTCGGGCGCTCGCCATTGGCCGTTTGAAAAAGTTACCGCTTTTGCGCCCAAGGCGCGAAGCGTTTTCGAAGTCGCGGTCGAAAAGGGATTGCTTTCCGAAGGGGAAATCAAACAATGGGAAGGCCGGCTCTCGTTTGAAAAGGCGCGCGAGTTGGTTGAATCGAATATTCGAGAACCCGATTGGGTGTTGCCAAATTTTTCGTGGGATTGAACATGGACGAATCGCTCTTGCAATGGTTTGCCAAAAACCGCCGCCCGCTTCCGTGGCGCCAACACTATTCGCCATACGAAGTGTGGGTTTCCGAATCCCTCGCCCAACAGACGCGCATGCAACAAGTGATTCCCTACTACGAACACTTTTTGAAACAGTTTCCCGACGTTTTTTCTCTTGCAGCAGCTCCGGAAGAAAAAGTGCTGAAAGCGTGGGAAGGATTGGGATACTATCAACGCGCGCGAAATTTGCACAAGGCCGCAATAGAGATTGTTGAGAAGCACGGTGGAAAAATTCCCGAAACTTTCGAACAACTCTCCAAACTTCCCGGCTTTGGCCCGTACATTTCTGCCGCAGTCGCGTCCATCGCTTTTAACGAAGACGTTGCCGTTGTTGACGGAAATGTTCTCCGTGTTGTGGCGCGCTTTAAAGCATTGCCTGACGATATCCGCTTGCCCGAAACGCGCGAAAAAGTTCGCGTGTTGGTTCAACAATGGCTGCCAAAAGGGGAAGCGCGCAATTTCAACCAGGGAATGATGGAACTGGGCGCGCTCGTCTGCACGCCCAAAAATCCGGCCTGCTCTCATTGTCCGCTCGCCGACCAATGCCGTGCGTTCGCGTTGAAACAGCAAGACTTTTTTCCCGTCAAGTCGAAAAAGAAAGCCGTTCCATTGAAACACTTTGCCGCGTTGGTGTTGGAAAAGGATGGAAAGATTTTGGTGCGCAAGCGCTCCGAACGGTTGTTGAACGGCATGTACGAGCTTCCCCAGGTTCAGTTCGCGCCGTTGAAAGACAACACGACTTCGTTGGAAAAGAAATTCTACGCGTTGGGGATTTCGGTTTCAGGCCTCCAACATGCGGGAGAAGTGTCGCACGCGTACACGCACTTTCTGCAAAAGCTTTCTCTCTTCAAAGCCAACGTGCAAGGAAAACCCTTGTCGGATTTTGAATGGCTTTCGGCCAAAGAATTGTCCAAAAAGCCCTTGGCCAAAGTTACCTTGAAAGCGTTGCAACTTTCTGGAAGAGCGTTTTAATTCGACCGGAAACCTGCTCTCGGAAGCCGTTTAAACAAGAAAACGAAAATATTTCTGGTATTCATGGCAAAAAAGAGATTGCGATTTCAGGAAGGAAAGCAGAGAGAATTTCTTGAAACGGTTGCCCGAAACGAATTCGGTTCTCACAAAGAATTTGCCCAATACGTCGGATTTGAGAGGCACAGTGTTTTGGAATGGCGGAAGGAAAAATACTTGTTGCCTTCGTCGGTTTTGGATAAGATATGCGCGCGCTTTCCTGAATACGAAAAATTCAAAGAATTCGTTTGGAAAGAAATGCCTGAAAATTGGGGCGCGAAAATTGGCGGGTTTGAGACCGCTAAACGAATAATCAACAAGGGCGCTCACTATGCAAGAATTCGGGAATTCAAGGCGCTGAAAGAGATTGAACGAGCAAAGAACTTGAAACCGTTGATAAAGTCGAATCCTTTGATTGAACACTTGAAGTCCGAAGGCGTCGATTTGAAAGCGGTTCTGGCCGTTTGCCTGCTGATGGACGGTTCCATGCAAGTGCAGGGGAACCATTATCGGATTTCGTACGCTTCGAAAGACGAAGTTCTTCTGGACGTTCTATTCTCGCTCATCAACGAGGTTTCTGAAAGGGTGCCGACCGTTTCTTTCGCGAAAAAAGCGAATAGTGTGAGAGTGAGCGACTCCCGTCTTGGGCAAGAGTTATTGAAAATGAGCCCAAATTTCAAGACGAGTCCTAGCCGACATCAAACGAAAGAAGAATATTTTGGCGAGCCGCAACCTACGCTGGGCTTTTTGGCTTGCGCGAACCTGCCGACGAAAGTATGGGCGGCGAGATTTGGAATGAGCGCGGACGGCTATATTGGTTATTCTCGGGGCAAGGCCGAGTTGGGCATTTCTTGCTATCACCCGACTCTTGCAGTCGAGTGGAAGAATTTCTTGACAGAATTGGGCGTCTCTTGCCGTATTCGCGAGAACAAGGCGTCTTGGTGCGGCATTTCCGATGTTCGGACTTCCGTTTCCAAGTCCATCAATGCGTTCTTCCAAATGGGCGGCTTTGTTGATGGCGTAAAGATTTCCAAGAAAAGCAAACGTTTTGTCGGAATGACCAAGAACGAATTGTTGGAAAGAGTGGTGAGTGGGGATAGAGGGATTTAAACCCTCGACCGCCCGATTATCAGTCGGGTGCTCCAATCAGACTAAGCTATATCCCCTGCTCTTTCTCTGTTACAAAATTGTCGAATAAAACCAATTATAAGCGTTTTCTACGTCTTTCTTTCAGACAGCCCCTTCGTCTAGTGGCCAAGGATAACGGGCTTTGGCCCGACGATTCCGATCGTCGATCACGGACTCGGGTACGGTCTTTCGACCGTACGCGACAGTTCGGCATCGTGCAGGAATTGTTGGGAAGCGACCCGTGGACGGGAGTTCGAATCTCCCAGGGGCTATTCACAATTTGAAATGGCGCTTGATTTGAAGCGCCACTTTTTTCGCTGAAAGATTCGAGTTGTCGATGCTCAGACTTTCGACGAACGGAATTTTTTTGAACAATTCGTATTTTTTCATGATTTTTTTCAACGCTTTAATGGTTTTGATTTTCTTGTAGTTCCGACGGCTGGCTTTTGTAATTCTTTCGAAAATCTTGCTGCGTTCGGGAACCAGTTGGACGAACAATACATTTCCGTTGTGTTTTCGGATTCGTGCGATTGCTTTGTGGATGAACTTGTCATCGCTTCCGCGCGCATAAACGAACGTGAAAACCGCGTTTACGTTCGATTTGGCAAGCGCTTCCATTATTTCGAGCCTGAATGAATCGCTTAATCTAGAAAATTCGGGATTGTCAAATTCAAAAAATTCAGTCAATAAATCGACGGTATGATGGTTGTGGAAAACCTTAAACTTTGTCAGCTTTGCCAATTCTTCCGCTACCGTGAGTTTTCCGGCTGCGGGCGGGCCATAAATGAATACGAGTTTCATAGTTGAATTGGACTCGTTTCCGATTAAAATACTTGCTTTGGCCTTCTATATATGCTTTCAATCGGTTCGCTCAAGTTGGAAGGAAACGTGTTTCTCGCGCCCATGGCGGATTTTACCCACGTGGCCTTTCGCTTGTTGTGCAAAGAGTACGGCGCCGCGCTGGTGTATACGGAATTGATTTCGTGCAAGGGAATCTTGCAGCAAAACCGTCGCACGCGGAAAATGCTGGCAGTATCCTTGCAAGAAAAGCCGGCTTTTTTGCAATTGTTCGGCGACACTCCTGCAGAATTCGCACAAGCAGTGAAACTCGCGGAGCAAGATTGCAATTTTGACGGTTACGACGTGAATTGCGGTTGTTCGGTTCCCAAAGCGTTGAAGGGAAAGTATGGAATTTCGCTCATGCAAGAGCCGAAGTTGATTGGAAACGTCATTTCAGAAATGGTTTCGGCCACGGAAAAGCCCGTCACGCTCAAAATGAGGCTCGGACTCAAAGAAGAGACTTTTTTGCAAGTGGCGGGAGAAGCGCAGGACAATGGTGCTTCTGCCCTAGCTCTGCACGCGCGCTTTGGAGAGCAAGGGTATTCGGGAGAAGCGGATTGGGAAAAAATTGCCGAGTTGAAAAAGAGCGTGAAAATTCCCGTGATTGGAAATGGAGACGTTCGCGTTGCAGAAGATGCCATGCGCATGGTCGAACAGACCGGTTGCGATGCGGTCATGGCCGGGCGCGCTTGCATTGGAAACGCGTTCTTCTTCCGACAGGCGAATGCATTGTTGGAAGGGAAAATGGTTCCCGAACGCTCCGTGAAAGAGTGGATGCGCGAAGGAAAGCGCTTTATTGAATTGTGCGATGCATTTTCGCTCGACGTGAACATGCGAAGGGGATACTTTATTTCGTTCGTCAAAGGGTTTGAGAACGCGCCCGAGTGGAGAAAGCGTTTCGCATTGTCCAAGTCGAATGAGGAAATCACGGAGACGCTCGAAATCTTGGAACGGCACCTGTTGGCTGAACGCATTCAGTTGGTTTCGCGCTGACGGCGGAACCGATTACGGGATTAAAACCCTTTCTGTGCCATTTTTTGAAAGTGGGCCCATAGCTCAGCCTGGTAGAGCACCTGTGAGTTGTTAAAAAACTCGGTGCGACTCTTAAGATTGAATACAATCGGTGTAATCAGGGTGTCGGGGGTTCGACTCCCCCTGGGCTCGCTCTTTTTTCTTTTTCAAAAAAAAGATTCGGCTATTTCAGGTCGGAAAATTTCAACCCTTCAAAATAGGATTCCCATGCGGCAGAGTTTTTGTGTATGCTTTTGAGTTGGCGAGCGAAATCGTAATTCGTGCGCCCCGCGGCTTTCGCCAGTTTCCACGAACTGATGTGTCGAAAGAACAAGCGGGGATTTTTCAAAGCGAAATGGTAGATTTTCTGTAATTTTTTCTGCGAGAGCTGTTTGTTCTTGAAAATTTTCTTTTCGAACAATGCGTTGAGTTTTCCGACTTCACGATAATAGGCGGTGCCTTTGGTTGGAATGGCCGGATGGAAGAGTCGGGTCTTGCGCAAGGAAGTGGCTCGATTACTGGTTTTTTTGGAAGCCATGTCGACTACTCTGCTTTCTCCAATTTGAGGTTATTGCATGCTGTAAAAAAAGAGGCAATGGTTTTTTATTCTACTGCGGCATGAGGAAGTAAGATGGCATTCAACTTGTTTGGAAAGAAGGAAGAAAGTGCGGCAGAAACTCCGGCTGAAGATGTAGAGGGATTGTACCCGAACGAGTGTTCCTTGTGCGGAAAGCCGAGAACGGAGAAGAAGTGGATGGGGCAGTACTGGCACAAGAAGTGTTTGAGGAGTGCCAGAAAGTTCGCCGGAAAACAGTTCTAGGAGAATTTTTCGATTTCTTTTTTCAGCGCTTCGCTGGCTTGTTTGCCAGAAACTTTTCCTTTGGCCGCTTTCATGACATCTCCCATTAATGGACCAATCGCTTGCACTCCTTTCGCTTTGACAATGGTTCGATTGCGTTGCACGATTTCGTGCACGATTTTGTCCAATTCTGTGGCAGAAATTCCCTTTTCCCGGATTTCGGCCAAGTGTTTTTCCGGATTCGCAGTCCACAATCGCAAGGACTGCAACGCCGCGTCTTTGGCGAGTTTTGCCTTTAACACTTCTTCCAGCATTTTTTCGGAAAGTTTTTCCACAAAAACTCCTTCTCGTTTCAATTGCGTCAACCCTTCCAACAACAACCACGCCGCGCTTTTCGCGTCCACTTTTTCTTGAACCATTTTTTCGAAAAAAGGCGCAAAATTCGAAAGCTTCATCTGTTCGGCCACTTGTTCGCTCAATCCCCATTTTTTGTAGTCTTTCAACCGCTCTTCCAAGCTTTTGGGCAGTTTGTCTTCCAACTCTTCCAACCGTTCTTTCGAAATCTCGATCAATGGGAGGTCGGTTTCGGGGTACATGCGTGCGGCTCCGGGCAGCGGGCGAGAGTATTCAGAGTTTCCGTCTTCCAATGCGTTGCGCGTTTCTTCGGGAATGCCGTCCAAGAGCTGGATGCAACGTTCTCGCACGACTTCCAGCGCGTTGCGCGCTTTTTCTTCGCTCGTTTCGACGACCAGTGCCCACGCGTCGCTGGGTGGAGCGCGGTTTTTCACGAAATCCAAGAACGCGGGAGAAAAATCGTATTTTTCCAATGGTTCGTCGGAGTGGATGAACCCTTTCGCTCCGGAGCGCGCTTTCACATAGCCGGAAATTTCGGTTCCGACTCTTCTTCCGGGCTGGATTTCTTTTCCCAAATAGTCTTTGCAATGAGGAATGCGCAGAAAAAATACCCGCTTTCCTTCCAACAGCTTCGCACTGTTTTGGTGGACGATTTCGGAAGGGATTTCTTCGATGGGTGGAACGCGCAACGATTTTTCCGAAACGCCGCGAGCGAGCAGTTTTTCTCTCACGTCGAGCAATTTTTCCTGCCGTCCCATTTCCCGTTCCACGAACAAGTCCATTTTGTCCAAGTCTTGTACGCCTTTGAGTTCGATGCGCGCTCCGCCTTCGATGGAAATGTTCAAATCCTGTCGGATGCTTCCCAATCCTCTCTTGGCCTTTCCCGTCAGGCGGAATAACTGTCCGATGGCGAGCGCGACCTGCTTGGCTTCTTGCGGAGTGCGAATTTCTGGTCCGGTCGAAAATTCGATGAGGGGAATGCCCAGCCTGTCCAATCTGTACACGATTTCGTTGCGGGCTTCATCCTTTCGTACTGGTCGCGCCGCATCTTCTTCGAGAATGATTTGTTCTACCGAGTATTTTTTTCCGAAAACGTCGATCCACCCTCCTTTTCCAACAAGCGTAGTTCGCTGGAATCCGGAAACATTGCTGCCGTCGACGACGGTTTTTCTCATGGACTGTAATTTTGCGGGAATAAACGAGTGGGTCATCAGGCTCACCTGCAAGGCGATGTCCAACGCTTCTCGGTCTGCGGGCATGGGCGGTTCTTCGTCCAGTTCAATCAGACAGTTCGAATCTGCAAACGCTTCGTACGCGAATGTGGTTCCCCTTTGCATGGCTTCTTGCGCGGCCCGGTCGATTTTTCCGGTTTCTCCCGCCACGGCGCGGATTTTGCGTCTGACAATAAGAGAAGGAGCGTCTTCGTGCAATACGGAAGGGCAACGGCAGTGGAGTTTTCCAGTGTTCAACTGTTGGTGGACTTCGAGACCGCAGACGAGTTTAGGCATGCTTTTTCTCCCGAGCACGGTGTTGGAGATGGTGGCGGGATAGTTTGAGCAGGAAATACGCGGCGAAAAACACCCAAATGGTTTCGAGGAGAACGAACACCCATGCTTTTAGTTGGAAAGCGTATCCGGCCAGCAACGCGCTTCCCAAAAGATTCAGACCGTTGAACAAGAACGTGTTCCGCCGAGTGTGCTTTCCCGCGTTCAACACGAAAGCAGTGAGGAGTAGCACCAGTCCGACGGCGCCGATGTAATCCCAAAAATTCATTTCCTATTCTCCGTTCATTTTTTGCAGGTCAAAGTTCAATGGCGTTCGTTCGCGAATCTCTCCGCGCAAGTTTTTTCCCATTAATTTTTTTGCCTGTTCTTTAGGGTAGTTTCCCAACAGCCATGCCAGTTTGATGAACGCGGTTTCTGCCAGCATGTCTTCTCCGGAAATGACTCCCAAATTCGCCAAGTCGGTTCCCTTGTCATACACATGCATCTGCACTCTTCCGAAGATCGTTTGCGTGCACATGACGACAATACAACCGCTTTTCACCAGCTCCCGGATTTCGGGAAATATTTTGGCGTGGATTTTCGTTTCCGGGTTTGGAACGTGTCCGGGAGTGTGTCCCAATCCAGTTCCTTCCAAAATCAATCCTTTGTACTTCCACTTTTTGAAAATGCCGAATTGTTCGGGAAACATGTTGGTGTGTATTTTCAAAATGGCGACTTTTTCTTCCATTTTTTCTCGGACAATCAACTTTTTCTGGCTGTTTCTTTTTTCGTAGGACTTTTTCACAAATTCGATTTGTTTGGTCGAATAATTGACGCGGGCGATGGCAGAGTCGTTGACTGGCTGAAAAGCGTCCCTTCTCGAAGAATGGAGCTTGCGCGTCTTGCAAGGGGGAAGAATGGCGCACCAATTGTCTTCGGTACCTTCGTGCATGCAAATGGCGACTCCGGCAAAGTCGGTTTTGCTGATGAAAGTAGCGGCGCACACCAAGTTCATGGCCGCGTCACTCGAACCCCTGTCGGAAGAGCGTTGCGCGCCTACGAGAATGACGGGAATGGGGCAGTTTTCCAGCATGAAAGACAATGCGGCCGACGTGTAGGCCATGGTGTCGGTTCCGTGTCCGATGATGATTCCCGAAACGCCTTTGCGAATTTCTTTTTCCACTTCTTTGGCCAAAATTTGGTAGTGTGAAAAACGCATGTCGTCGCTCCACATGTTGGCAATGTGTTTGGGAGAATAGTTGGCCAAATTTTCCAGTTCGGGATACATGGAAAGAAGATCTTCGGGCGAAAAGCTCGAAACCACTGCTCCCGTTCGGTAGTCGACGCGCGAAGCAATCGTGCCTCCCGTGTGCAATATGGAAATCGTCGGAAGTCCAGGCTTTTGCGGAACAGCTTTCGCAATGGCTTTGGACACTTTTTCGCCTTCTCCGACTTTTTTCACTTTCAACCCTTTCAGTTCGAGCAAGGCATTGTACCCATTTTTCAGCTTCAACGCGAGCAAGTTTTTTTCCGTGCTGGGAATGAGCGTGCCTTCGAAAACCTCTTTTCCTTGTTCGGCGCAGACAATGTCGCCTTCTTTCAGTTTCGCCTTTTTCAAGAACTCGGAAATGTTCATGCCCAAAGCGAGGATGAAAAGCCCTTTAAAAAGCGCGTTTCAGAGACCTTCGGCGAGCTCGCAAATGGCCTTTTCTTTGTCGGGCGAGCGCATGATGTGCGAAGCCACAAAAACCCCGCGCGTTCCGAGTTCGATTGCGGTTCGAACGTCTTGCGTGCTCTTGATGCCCGCGCCCGTAATGACGGGAATTTTTGCAATCGCGTGGACGGCTTTTACGGTTCCGGAAATGATTTCCGGATTGGCGTTCGCCACGCTCAATGTATCGCTTCCGATGAGTTCTGGAGGTTCGACTGCGATATAGTCGGGCCTGGGAGTCATGGCGGCGATTTGTCTCGCGCGTTCGACGGTTTCCGCGCACACCATCACTATCAATCCATTATTTTTGGCGCGCGCAAGGCTTTTTTGCAAAATTTCATTCGAAAGTTTGAACTCGGCATGGTTCAACACGGTTCCTTTGGCGCCATGATACTTTGCGACTTCTGGCAACACTTTTCCATTCCCTTTTCCAAGGTCTTCAAAGTCAACATGCTGGGAAAAGACGGGAATCGAGACGCTTTTGGCAATCAGGGAAAGCTCTACGGGGTTTACAACGAGTACGATTTCCTTTCCTGTTTTTTTGGCGACCGATTCCGCTGTCTTGGCCAGAGAGACAGCGTTTTGCATGACGGCTTCTTTGTAGTTCTTGAAGTTGATGAATAGAATCGGTTCTTTCAGCATGCACGAAACGGGAAAGAAAAGGCATTAAAGGCGAGAGTTTTGCAGCTCGCCAGCAGCGCCAGTCCATGGTTTCCACGTCAGCCACTCGGCGAATTGGCGGAGCTCTTTCGCGTGCTCGTTCAAGGAAATCTTGAACCATTTCGTGTAATTTTTCGGATGTTCGGACAATTCTTTTTCGATTGTTTCGAGGGACGCCCACTTCCAGTTCGACGCTTCTTCAGGATTCGGTTTCGGAATCCCGTCGAATTTTCCGGCCAGCACATGCAAGAACTCGTTCTCCCACAATTCGTTATCCAACGGCACTTTGTACGTGTAGTGGAAAATTTCTTCCAAATGGCATCGGAATCCCATTTCTTCTTCGAGCCTGCGCTCGGCAGCCTGTTGGACGGTTTCTCCTTTTCGCGGATGGCCACAGCACGTGTTCGTCCACAAGTTGGAAGAATGGTATTTGCCCGAAGCGCGCTGTTGGAGCATGGTTTCGCCTTTCGAGTTGAAAACAAATACGGAAAACGCGCGGTGCAATTTGGCTTCCTGGTGGGCTTGCAGTTTTTCTTCGAATCCCATTTCTCGGTCGTTCGAGTCCACGAGAATGACTTGCTCTTGCATTCGGTATTCGGGAAGGATTACCATTTTAAATCTCGCCATTTTTTCGACGATACACGTTACTGGCAAAAGCTGTCGTCCAGCAATTGGTAGGCATAGTCCACGCTCGCGTCTCGAAACGTTCCATTGAGAACTTTCGCCTTCCACGCGTTAGAGCAAGTCGTGGAAATGAATTCGCATTTCTGGCATAACGCTTTTTGCACGCATTTGCCGTAAATATCTTGAAAATTCGGGTCCAAGTTGTTGTAGTAGAACGGGTTGCCTTCCAATTGCGATGCCGTGCATTCGGTGGGGGGTACTCCCGAAGCCACGAAGCGGAATTCGGCGAAGGATTTTCCCGCCAACTCGCTTTCAGCCGAGAGAGCAATGCGATAGTCTCCTGCAGAAAGGACTTTGTACTGGAAAGAGATAGTTTTTTTCTGTCCTGGCCGGAGGGGAGAAACGTTTTGCGGTTCGAGTTTGGTCAACAACTCTTCTCTTCCGATTCCGGCATTGGAAATGGTTTTGAACACTTGGGGATGAATGTCCAACTTGTCTACAAGGTCGGTTCCGCCAGAATTGGTTGCTTCGACTGTAAATGCCAACACATTGTTCGAATCGAGTTGCACTTGCGAGGGCGCGCGAATGTTCGAAAGTTCGACTTGGGCGGGCGTTCCTCCCAAAAAAACTTTGCACACGAAAATGGTTTCTTGCAAAAAACAGCGCGCACTTACCGTAGTTTTGGTGCTTTTTACAACAATCAAGTCTTTCAACGCCACTTTGAACGGTTTGGCGCAAGAACTTTCGGCCGGACTACAGCATTGGGTCGGAGAAAGGCATTCGAAGGTGACGATTCTGTTGGGTTTTTCGAAAGAACTCGCGCGGATGGAAGTTCCAACGTTCGCTGCAATATTCGCCCTTTGAATAGAAATCCCGTTTGCGGTTTCGGCGACTGGAATGGTTTCGCGAATGGTGGAAACAATCTCCGGAGGGTTGAATTGGGGGAGAATGTTGTTGAATAGCACATACACGAGAGCGGTGGCGAAGACGGCCAACACCAATAATTTGAAGGGGGAAAATTCCATGGTTATCGCCGTCCAAACTGCGACCGGAAATACCAGTCGAGCAGCATTTCAAACACTTTTCCGACTGCAAACGTGAAAAGAATAAACAAAGCAAGCGTCGCATATTCTCCACTAAACCATAAAACCTTCCATTGGAATGCGAATTGTTGTCTGAACGCAAAAATAAACACTTGAATGAACACAAACGCCGACAAATAGATGAGCACGCGCACCCAAGAGGGGAATTTTTTCGAAGGGCGAATCATTTTTTTTCACTTTTCCACTTTTCAAACGACCCGGCTGGCCAGTGCTCCATTTCCTTTTGTTCTTTGATGCGTTCGATTTCTTGCAGCAAGTCTTTCTTGCTCGTAATTTGGATTCGCTTTTGAACAATTTCTTGCTTCAATTCGCGCATGACTTCTCCGACCCAGACCATGCTTTCGCGATTCTTCCTTTTTTTAGAATCCATTTTATCCCATTTTCGTGTTATAACTTGCGTGTTTTCGAACAATCGCTCGCGCAAGTGAGGGTTTTGCGTGAACATCTGGCCAATCATGATGAGCGTCAACTGTTCGCGAATGCCGATTTTATTCTTTTTTGCCAGTTGGAGAATGCGCCGCAGTTCTTCTTTTTCAGAAATTCCG
Source organism: uncultured archaeon (assembly GCA_964535725.1). Classification (GTDB taxonomy): domain Archaea; phylum Iainarchaeota; class Iainarchaeia; order Iainarchaeales; family UBA10191; genus CAZHUN01. The sequence goes on along the minus strand of CAZHUN010000037.1, from coordinate 6,332 downwards.
CGAAGTGCGGCGCTTATTTTCAATGCTTTTCGCTGGTGCAGTTTCATGTCTGCCAAATGTTCGGCAGCGAGTCTTGCCTTAATGGCCCTTTCCTTCGCTTTTACGCTATCTTTCTGCATTTCGGCATCGTATACTGTTTTGTAGGCTTTGCGTCCAGCCTCACGGATTTTGTGATGGTATTCTTGACGGCGAGGCATCATTTTTCCCCTTCCGACAATTGCACGCTTTTCTGCGCTTTAAACATTTGCTCGATTTCTTGTGCGGACGTGCATTCTTCTGCTTTCTTGTCGGTTCGCAACGAAATCAGGCGCGGAAAGCGGAGCGCGAGTCCGGCTCCGTCCTTCCAGCCACACGTGTGGATCGGCGATTGAGTTATTTCGTCCGCGCGCACTTCGACCACGACTTGCGGTTCGCACCATACATCCGGAGTCAATTTGGAATCCACGCGTGCCGGCTTTTGCTTGCGCGAAATCTTGTTCAGCATTTTTTCAAAATCTTCCAACTGTTTCTCGCTCAATCCCGTGCCTATTTTGCACAAAGTCTTGAAAGAATCTTCTTTTTCATCATACACTGCCGTCAACAATCCGCCCAACCCGAATTCCGTCCTTTTTCCTTTTCCCTTGTAAAAGCCTACGATCGCCACATCCACTGAATCCTGCAGCTCTCCCTTGTACGAGCGTTTCAGCTTGATCCATGCAAATTTTCTCGCTCCTGCAATGTACGGCGCTTGCAAGTCTTTGGCGATGATGCCTTCCAAACCGTCTTCAACCGAGCGTTGGAAGAATTCTTCCAACTCTTTCGCGTCGTCGGTGATGATAGAATCGGTCAACGAAATCGTTTCGCCTTTTCCAATCACTTCTTGCAATTTTTTTCTCCGTTCGAGGAACGACTTTTCCATCGTGCTTTTTCCGTCCACATACAAAACGTCGAAGCAGAACATTTTGAGGGGAAACTCCAAAGTTTTTTCTTTCACGTCGTACTTGCGCTTGCGCTGCATCGTGATTTGGAATGGATAGAACTGTTTCGTGCCTTCGTTGTACGCGAGCGCTTCGCCTTCGAATATGGCGCTCTTGGAGTTGATTTGTTTTCGTACGGCTTCGGCGATGTCGGGAAACATGTCGGTTACATTTTCAGAATGTCGGGAAAAAATCCACACCTGGTTTCCTTTCTTGTGCACGGCAAGGCGGAAGCCGTCGTACTTGGCTTCTACCGCGCACTTTCCGAGTTTTTCAATGATTTCTTCCGCGCTATTGAGCCGTTCCGCTAAAGTTGGCCGGATGGGAATTCCGGGCTCGATGTCGAGCTCTTCCAAACCCTTCAATCTCTTTTGTTTCAACAGTTCGGCAATTTTTCCTAAATCAGGATGAATGTTGTACTTTTCTTCGATGCGTTCCCGGATTTTCGAACGCGCTTTTCTGCGGATTTCTTCTTCGCGCTCTTTTTCTTTTTTAGTGGAAACACTCTCTTCCACTTCTGTGCGGAATTTTTTCTCTTTCAAGCATTCTTCCACAAATTCGTCCGCCAGTGCGTCCATGATGGTGGGGTCTCCGACTCCCAATCGCAGGTTTCCGATTGGAAACCGTGCAATGAAGCGGGCGTCGGTTGGAGAGGATGAATTCAGCAACTCTCCAAGCAGGTTGATTTTCGACTCCTGACTGCCAGAGCCGGAAGCGGTGGCAATCTTGTACAAGTTCGAGTACACTTTGTGCAAGGTCAAGGGTTCTGAAAAAAGGGCTTTTTGCTTTTTTTTCTGCAACAGCTCTTCGGCAACGTTTCCCAAGTCTCCCAAACTTTTGAACTTCTTTTCCACTTCCGCGCGAGAATAGCCGGAGACTTTGGAAATGGCTTCCATGACGAACTTTTCTCCCATTCCGATGTCGATTTGTTGGTAGGAAGGGGCGAGTTGGCCTTGGAGAATGTACACGGCTTCTTTGACTTCTTTGGACGGAATGTTGCGAAGTAGTTCTGCAAGAATGTCGGTCATTTCCAAGCGTCCGGAAACCTTTTCCAGCCTGTCAAATGCCTCGGAAAGTGCGGAAAACTGCATATAGGGAATGAATGACTTTTAGGCTTTTAAACCTCTTTGCCTTCAATAAAGGCATATGGTTCAAGGCCAGTCCAAGGAAGCGAAAAAAGTGACGTTTTCGTTCGACAAGTCGACGAATTTTTCGGAATGGTTCTCGGAAATCGTCAAGCGGGCGGAATTGGCCGACTTGCGCTATAACGTGAAAGGTTTTGTTGTATTCCAGCCGTGGAGCGTATTGTGCATGGAAGCCATGTACAAGGACTTGGAAGAGGTATTGCAAAACAAAGGACATTCTCCGTACTGGTTTCCGGCAGTGATTCCCGAAAAGAATTTCAAACTCGAAGGAGAGCACGTGCAAGGCTTCACACCCAGCGTTTTGTGGGTCACCTCGCATGGCAACGACGAGCCCTTGGAAGAAAAGCTCGCATTGCGTCCCACGAGCGAGACCGCGTTTTACCAGATGTTCGCATTGTGGTTGCGCAGCTACAAAGACCTCCCGTTCAAAACGTATCAACGCGCCCAAGTCTGGCGTTACGAAACCAAAGCCACGCGCCCTTTTTTGAGAAGTAGAGAGTTTCATTGGATCGAAGCCCATTGCGCTTTTCCCTCGCAAGAACAGGCTTTGCAACAAGTGCACGAAGATATGGAAACCACGCAAGAAGTATTGTACGAAAAATGGGGGTTGCCGTTTATTTTTTTCCGCCGCCCGCAGTGGGACAAGTTTGCCGGAGCAGTTGATACCTACGCAGCAGATGCGTTCATGCCGGATGGAAGATTTTTGCAACTGCCCTCAACGCACAACTTGGGGCAAAATTTTTCCAAACCCTTCAACGTACAGTTTACGGACAAGGAAGGAAAACAACAATATCCGTTTTTGACTTGTTATGGTCCTGCAGTTTCGCGCATTTTTGCCGGAATTGTGGCAGTACACTCGGACAACCGCGGTTTGGTGTTCCCTTTCGACATCGCTCCAAAACAAATCGTCATCGTTCCCATCGTGACGGGAAAGAACGACGCGAAAGTGTTGAAGGCCGCGAAAGATTTGCACAAAACCTTGCTATCGAAAGGCTACCGTGTCGAACTGGACGCTTCCGACAAGCGTCCGGGAGAAAAGTTTTTCTACTGGGAAATGAAAGGGGTTCCGCTCCGCCTCGAATTGGGCCCGAAAGAGTTGGCCAAAAAATCCGTTATTGTTTACCGCAGAGACGCGGACGAGAAAAAAACCATCAAACTTTCCGCGCTCGAAAAATTCGTGGAAAAGTCTGCTGTTGAGAGTTCGAAAAACTTGAAACAGCGTGCGGAGAAGAAGTTCAAGGATTTCATCAAGGACGCGAAATCCTTCGACGAGTTGAAGCAGGTGTTGAAAGACCGGCACATTGCGCGCGTTTCTTTTTGCTCGAACGAGATGGACGGCGCGTCGTGTGCGGAAAAAATCGAGAAAGAATTGCAAGCTACGGTTCGAGGCACGCGCGCGGACAAGAAAGAAAAACCCTTTTCCGATTGCATTGTGTGCGGCAATGCCGCGAAAGAAGTCGCGTACGTCGCGTTCCAGTATTGAAAATTGAAGGTTTTGAAATGGAATTGGTCCAGCTTTCTAAAAAGGATTTGAAAGCGATTGTCGAATTGGAAAAAGCAAGTTGGATACCGCCGCTTCAAGCGGCTTCGAGCACGATATTGAAGCGCTTCAATCTAGGCCACATCATGCTTGGTTCGGTAGATGAAAAAAGATTGGTTGGAATCGTCTCTATTTCTTATACGCGTTTTTCTCCCAAAAACAAGTCAAAATTTCCGAAAACGTTCAAAGAATTTTCGAGTAGGCCAAGTGTCGAAAATCCAAACGCGGCATTTGCCTACAATTTGAACGTTCTTCCTAAATATCGAAACAAGGGCGTGTTTGATTTTTTGATCGAAAACACAGAGTTGCGAATAAAGAAAGATAGAATTTCACATTTGTTTTGGGATGCGCGAATTGCGTCTTATGCGGGTAGTTCAAAATATCGTCAGGAAAAAAGACCGGCGCACGAAGAATTCCGAAAGGCATTCGATAGATGGATTCGTACAGGAAGAAAGCCTTCCGATAAGGAACTGAGCAAAGATCCGTTGCTTCATGCATATCATTCTAAAGTGAAGAATTCAAAATTTTGGACCGCCCGCGCGGATTTTTTGCCTGCGGATGTTCCGAGTGGTGGCCATCGGGTTATAATGCACAAAAAATTCGCTTAATCGAGATTTTTTCGCGCATACGACTTGGTAGTTGTTATCGCCCTTGATTTTGGGATCGGCCCCCAGAGAATTTCCGCGGCATAGGATACGATCGAATTTTCCCGAAATCGAATCAATTTTCAACCAATTCATTTTTTTGAATGATATTTTTCGGTTTTTTCTGTGCTTTTTCGCCTATGCAATCATTTCAGAACTGCCATCAATTTCTCGCCATAAAGTTCTTCGGAGAGTGCAATCCGTTCTTCGGACAACGAAACGGGTTTCATAACGTTAATTCCATCTCCAAAACCTTTTTACCGTCGACTTTTTTGTCCCAGACTCCTTTGGTTGTAAAACCATATTTTTCGTACAACGAAACCGCTTCCACATTGTCGGGGCGCACCAGCAAGTACACGCGCCCTGCGTCGCGCTTTTTGGCGAGCGCAATCGCCTTTTCCAACAATTTTTTGCCAATGCCATTGCGACGGAATTCGGGATAGACTGCGACTCCATTGAGGCGGCATTCGCCTTCTTGGAATTCGAGTTCGAAAAACCCTCGCAATGTAGTGCCTAACTCGTCCAAATACAGCAAAAACCGTTTGTTCTTGAGACGTTTTTGCACTTTTTCGATTGTTGCATGGGTATAAGGAAAATATTCGACAATGATCTGACACAGCCGCTCTGCGTCGGATTGTTTCGCCTTGCGGATCATTGTTGTTCCTTCAAAAAGTCGCGGATTTCTTGTTCCGAAACCGCACAGCCGGAGTATTTTACTGCATACAACGACGCTTCGAGTCCTTGTTTCGAATTGGCGATATCTGGTTCGAACACGTTGTTTTGAAATCCCATTGCAATGAATTCTGAAGAGCGCACGACAGAAATTCCTTCCAACAACTCTTTCAAATTTTCCGCATTGTCCAAGTTCATTTTTATTTTTCCGTATTTTTTGCGCAAATAGTCTCTCAAACCTTCGATGTCTTCTACCAGCATGCGCGTGTTGCGCTCGTCGACTCCCAAAAACTTCGCCTTCGATTCTTTGAGCAGGCCGATCGTTTCCGCCTCTCCAGCTTGAATGAGGGTTAGTGCACCGAAGTCGGTGTAGAACAGGTTGTTCGACCATTGGAGAAAGTCGTCGCTCGTTTTTCTTCCTTCTTTTTCGAGCTTTTCCACTTTCAGCCATCCTTGTTCCAACGCGTGTTGGATGCGCAGCGCATTCAGTTCGAATTGTTTGATGGACAATGGGCGAGAAACGGTTTCTTGTTCCACTTTGGAAGGAATGACGAACTCGATTCCTGCTTTTTTCGAAAGTCGGGGGAGTACGTTGATGAGGCATGTTTTGGAAATGCTGATGAGACTGCTCGAGTCGAGGACGACGAGCGTCATGACAGACCTTCTTCGAATTTTTTCAAGCGTTGCGAGATTCCGTGGACGACGGGAGTTTCGTCGTGCATTTTTGTTATTCCCACGTACGCTTGCACGTCGTCGGCTTCGGCGCCTGTGAGGATTGCGCTTTGTTGCAGGCTCATTCCGAACGCGTAGGCGGAAGAGGCCATTTTGATTTTGGCTTTTTTGACCGTGGTTTGGAAATAGTTTCCCAGTTTTTGGTCGATGGCGTTCAAGATTTTTTCCACACTTTGCAGGCTTTGACGGAAGCTTTCTGTATTGTTTTGCGAAAGCCATTTGTCGGCGCGGTCCATCGCTTCCAATACGTCTGCGCGCGCTTTTTCCCATTTCGGGTTTTGGACAATGTGGTCTTTGCTTTGCATCTTGTAGCACGCGTATGCGAGTACGGCCAATTCTGCGGTTGTCGGATTGTTGGATGCGGCGGCTTCGCGAATCCATTCCGTACTGTAGAGTTTGAGTTGCCAGAAATTCCGTTTGACAAAGGCTTGGCGGAATTGTTTGAGTTTTTGCTGCCAGTTCATGTTTGACTTTAACGCATTAGGGGTATAAAAAAGCGAGTTAGGCCATTGCTTGTTCCGCTTTTTCAAAGCGGAACGTTTTCGCGAAGCGTTTTTTTCGTCAACCTTTTCTCAAAAGGTTGTTCGCGAACCTCCCGTTTCGCGTGCTCGCGAAAGGGCGCATTTTCGTGATGCGAAAATCG
>CAZHUN010000036.1:0-8791 GCA_964535725.1 uncultured archaeon | reverse complement strand
GCAGGAGTCCGATAGCGGCAATTCGGCTGGATTGAGGTTCCAGTGCCTTAGTGGCTCCGGGGGTTCGAGTCCTCCCTCCTGCATTCCTCTTTTGGTCGAGCTTCCCGATTCGCGGACTCGCGAATGGGCGCATTTTTGTTTTGCAAAAATCGCGTTCTTTGAGAAAAGGTCGTTCTGGGTCCTCCCCCCTGCACTTCGCAATCCTTAAATACCTTGAACGCCTTTTCCGTGCATGGCCTATTTCCTGCTCGCGTTGTTGTTGGCGATTTTTCTCGCGTACGTGTTGGGCGAAGCCTTTCAACGCGCGAAAGCCCCGCGCGTCGTGGGACAAATCGTTGCCGGAATCTTGCTTGGCATTCCCCTATTGCACGAGACGTTGTTCGATGCCGGAGTATTGCAGACTTTTTCGTACTTGGCGAGCATAGGAATCGTGTTGTTGTTCTTTTTTGTGGGATTGGAAATCAACTTGCGCCAGTTCGAAAACAACCTTCCCAAAGCGTCTCTCGCTGCCGTGTTGAATACCGCGATTCCCTTTGCGCTCGGCTTTGGCGTCGCTTCCTTGGCCGGTTTTGAATGGTTGGTTGCTCTCGTTTCCGGACTCGTCGTGGCAGTGTCGGCGTTGAGCGTGAGCGTGGACGTGTTGGAAGAGTTGAACCTTCTCAAAACCCACTTGGGCGCGCTGGTCATCGCTGTTGGAACGGTTTCCGACCTCGTCCAATTGGTAGCGATTGCGCTTCTTTTTGCGGTGTTGGAAAGCACGCTCAACTCGATTGCTTTGGCCTTTGCCGGCCTGGTCGGTTTTGCGTTGTTGGTCGTAGTTTTCAAGTTGTGGCTTCTTCCCTTTTTGTTGAAAATGTTCGAACACGAAAAGAGCCAGCGCGCGCTCTTTACAGGCGGCATTGTAATCGCCTTGTTGATGGCCGCGCTTTCCGAACTCTTGGGCGTGGGAACTTTGGTGGGAGCGTTGCTCGCCGGCTTGCTCGTCCGCCATTTTCTTGTCACGGAAAACCACAAGCCGTGGGAAGAGCACGGGCTTTCCAAAAGCATCCACTTGCTCGCGTTCGGCTTTTTGGTTCCAGTGTTTTTGGTGTGGGTGGGGTTGAACGTGCAACTTTCCGTGCTTCCCGAGTTTGCAGGATTGGTGCTCGCGTTCGCCTTGGCGGGCACTGTGGGAGTTGTTTTGGGAACGGTTTTGGGATTGCTCGCGCACCGCGTTCCCTTTCGCGAATCCTTGACAGTCGGCTTCGGAGTTTCTGGAAAAGGAGATGTGGATTTGGTCATTTTGAGCATAGCCCTCTCTGCCGGCGCCATTTCCCTCTCGCTCTATTCCACGCTCGTCCTCGCGTGCATTCTCATCACGTTAATCACGTCGTACGGCTTTCGCTGGATGCTCGGCAAAAAGCCGGAAGAAGGAGTTTCTAAAAGAAAAAAGTGGGCCATTGTCCCATTTTTGGAAAAAAAAGTTCCAAGCGTTTGAGTACGCGAATTTCACTGGCTTTTCAATTTCGACAGCGCGTACTTGTACGCGTTAATTACAGCATCCAAATCCATTTCCCGTTTGATGCCGTGACGTGCGATTTCTCTAAAATACAAGTCAACGATTTTGATGGCAGTCTCTTCCACCGAAGCGCCTTTGGGCATCTTTTCGATTAGCTCTGTCAATTGCATGTTGGAAACGCTGGGAGCTTCGCGCACGATGCGCGTGACGCTTCTCGAAATCGTTCGGCGCGGTTTGGCGCGAATCTTTCGCACAATCACTCTCGGTTTCGATTTCACTCTTCGAACGACAATCTTTTTCCGTACGATTACGCGCGTCTTCTGGCGGCGCATTTTTTTCAAGTTTCGACCGCGCGCTCTTGCAATGGCTGCTTTCTTGTTCCGCTTTCGTTTCGCGAGTTTGGCCAACTTTTTTCCGCGCGCTCGTGCCTTTCCCAAATTGCCAGATTTTTTCATCTTCTGCTCCCACTTGGCTTTTTTCCACAATTTGACGGCTTGCTTGAAGGTTTTGCCCAACTTCACTTGGGACTTGATGAAGGCTTGGTAGGTGGACATTTTTTGTGCCATAAAGAAATCACTACCAAAACCGTTAAATATCCTTTTGGGCGGTTAAAAAGTGAATTTCTGGTTTTGGGTCAATTCTTTGACCAATTCTTTCCACGATTGCACGCGCTGGGTTCCATTTTCTAGGATTTCGTGCGCGTTGTAGGCGTGGTTGAACAAGTAGAGGTTTGGCACGACTTTTTCCAAGAGTTTGAGTTTGTGCAAATCGTCGTCCACGTACACGTCCAAACCCTGGCAGAATGCGCTCTTGTCCTCCGCTTCTGTTCCGACGAACGGAACATCGATTTCGTGTTTTTCCAGCCATTTGCGCGCGAGCGCGATTGCCTTTCCAGAGCGCGAAGAAATGATCGACACTTTGAAGCCCTTTTCCTGCAATCTTCGAAGGCCTTTTTTCGCCCCTTCCACTTCGGGCAGCATTTCGAACAATCCCACGTGCCGGCACACGATCATGTTGAATGCATCGTACTCTTTTGCCGTCATCAATCCCTTTGAAACCACGTGGTCTTTTTTGAAGAGTTCGGCCGGAAATTCGATGCCGTGCCATTCTTTGGCCGCCAACGCTTTCAAGGGATTCGGGTCTGCAATCACGCCGTCAAAATCCAAGCCCACGCGCATGCCATTCCAACGCGTTTTCTGCATTTATTCCTTTCTATAAGCGACCAAAGAGGGAATACCAGCAATAGTATAGAATCCTTGTTTCTTCCTTTCCGCGTTCTTTAAATATTACGTGGCGGATACAAATATATACTTTCGAGTTGTGGAGATACAGGGTTGGGTATGGAGTTTTCGCAGAAAGGAGTCTTATTTTCTTCTCGGATTATGAACGCTTCTGGGCCGTTGTGTACAACCGAAGAAGAGCTTGGAGAAATTGGAAAGAGCCAGAGCGGAGCGATCGTCATCAAAACGTCGACGTTTGAAGCCCGGAAAGGAAACGAGTCGCCAAAATATTTTGAAAACACGTTGGGCTCGATTAACAGCAATGGGTTGGAAAATTTTGGCTACAAAAAATATTGCGAGCTAATTCCCAAACTGAAAAAATTTCAAAAGCCGATTGTAGCGAGCCTGTTGGGATTCAATTTGGACGAGTTCGAGCAGATGGTGAAAGAAGTAGATAATGCAGGAGTGGACATTATCGAAGCCAATCTTTCTTGTCCAAACATTCCCGGAAAGCCCCAAGTCGCCTACGATTTTGAACAATCGGAAAAATATCTTTCTCGGCTTCGCGCAGCCACAGACAAACCTTTATGGGTCAAATTGCCTCCCTATTTGGAAGTCGTTCACCGGAAAGAAATGGCCAAAATCTTGCTCAAGAACGAATTGGACGGAGCCACGTTAATTAATTCTATCGGAAACTCTCTCATTGTAGATGCTGAAAAAGAGCAAACTGTTATCAAACCCAACAACGGCCTTGGAGGCGTGGGCGGAAAATATGCCAAGCCTTTAGCGCTTGGAAACGTGCACACTTTTTTTCAAGAACTCGGAGAAAAAATTCCCATCATCGGAGTGGGCGGAATCTATACGGGAAAAGACGCGTTCGAGTTCTTCTTGTGCGGCGCCCAACTCGTGCAAATCGGAACCGCCTACAAAATCCAAGGTCCTACAATTTTTGAACAAGTCAACCAAGAACTCGACCAAATCCTCCACCAAAAAGGATATGCGGACGTCGAAAAAGTTGTTGGAAAATTGAAGGTCGTTCAAGGAGAAGATTATGGCTATCGCGCTTGAAAACGGAAAAGCCTACCAAAATGGCCGGTTTCGGAATTCCGAACTTTTTTTGGAAGAAATTATTCAAGAAAATGGAAGTGTTGATTCCTCAATCGATTGCAAAGGTTTGTGGGTTTTGCCCGGAATGATAGATGTGCATGTGCACTTTCGCGTTCCGGGAGGCGAGCACAAAGAAGATTGGAAGACGGGAAGCTTGTCGGCTGCCATGGGAGGGGTTACGACTGTTTTGGACATGCCCAACACCAATCCTCCCACTATAACCGTAAAAGAGTTGGAAGAAAAGAGGGCAGTCGCGGAAAGAGATTCGATTGTTCGCTATGGTTTCCACTTTGGAGCAACTGCCAACAATTTCGAAGAAGCCCTTAATGCAAGAGAAATCAATTCCATCAAAATATACATGGGATCTAGCACGGGAAACTTGCTTGTGAGCGACGAAATTGCTTGGAAAAAATGGTTCCAATTGTGCAAGGAAAAAGAATGGACGATGGTTGTTCACGCCGAATACGAACCATTCATCATCGACAACGGAAAGAAATACAACGAAAACAGTGTTCGAGTCCACAACAAAATTCGGGATACGGAAGTGGAAAGTACGGCCATCGAAAAGGCGCTGCACTTGCAAAAAGAAATCGGAAACAAACTTCATATTGCCCACTTGTCCAGCAAGGTAGGACTCGAATTGGTGGAAGAAGCCAAAAAAGAAAGAGAAGGAGTAACTTGCGAAGTGTGTCCGCACCACTTGTTTTTAGATGAAACTATTCTCGAAAAGTTGGGTAATTTTGGAAAAATGAATCCTCCCTTGCGAAGCAAAGAAGATACGAGCGCGCTTTGGAAGGGAATCAAAAGCGGAATAATCGACTGTATTGCAACCGACCACGCGCCCCACACGCTTGAAGAGAAACAAAGACCTTACTCTGAAGCGCCTTCTGGAGTTCCCGGAGTCGAAACCATGCTTCCCTTATTGTTGAACGCGGTTCACGAAGAAAAAATCGACATTCAAGACCTCGTTCGATGTTGTTCGGAAAACCCTTCCCACATTTTTGGAATGCAAGACAGGGGAACTCTTGAAAGCGGAAAAATGGCGGATATCGTCATCGTCGACCCGCAACAAAAATGGCGAATAACAGGAAAAGAACTCCATTCAAAATGCGGTTGGACTCCTTTTGAAGGATTCCAAGTCCAAGGAAAAGTCATAAACACAATTGTCGCAGGAATCGTGGTTACTCGTGGATGAAAAAACCAAATTGTGTGAATCCTTGTTCGATTGCGGAGCTGTCAAGTTCGGAACCTTCACCCTCAAATCTGGATTGAAAAGCCCCATCTATATCGACTTGAGAGTCATTGTCTCCCATCCAAGCGTTTTGAAAGCAGTTGCACTCCAATTGAAGCAAAAAGTCGAAAAATTACAATTTGACTGTATTGCCGGAATCCCCTATGCCGCCATCCCCATTGCTACGGCGTTGAGTCTCGAAAGTGGCTGGCCCATGATATACACGCGAAAAGAATCCAAAGAATACGGGACAAAGCAAATGATTGAAGGAGAATACAAAGAAGGTGACACGGTTCTGGTCATTGACGACTTGATTACTACAGGTTCGAGCAAGATTGACGTCATCAAACCCATTGAACAGGCCGGAATGAAAGTGAAAGACATTGCCGTGCTCATCGATCGAGAACAAGGCGGAAAACAAGATTTACAATCCAAAGGATACACTCTTCACAGCGTGCTGTCCGTCAAAGAAATGCTCTCGGCATTGAAAGAAAGCGGAAAAATTGATGATCAACAATTTAATGACTTGAACGCGTATTTTCAAAATCCGACAAAGTGGGGGGAAGGAAAATGAACTATGTCGACATGCTCCAAGAAGCGGCTCAAAAAAATAATTCCATTGTTTGCATGGGTGCAGATCCAGTCATCGAACGCATTCCCCTCCAAAATGGAAATATCGAAGAAAAAATCACTCGATTCTATTCCGAACTGATTGAAGCTGCCAAAGGAGAAGACGTGCTTCCCGGCGCCATCAAACCACAATATGCATTCTACGCCCAGTACGGTTTTGAAGGGCTTCGCGCATTGAAAAACGTGTGCGATATGGTTCGAAAAGAAAAAATTCCGCTCATTTTGGACGCAAAAAGAGGAGACATTGGCGCAACCAATGAAGCGTATACGAAAGAATGCTATGAACTTTGGGGAGTCGATTGCGTAACCGTCAACCCTTTTCTCGGAACCGATAGTATAGAACCATGGATGAAATGGTGTGAAACCAAAGGAAAAGGAGTCTATATCCTCAATCGAACTTCCAATATTGGCGCCAAAGACTTGCAAGACCTCGACGTGCACGGAAGAAAATTATACGAAATTATTTCCGACAAAATTCTCGAATGGGGAAAAAACGGACACGGCAATGTTGGGGCGGTTGTCGGAGCGCCTTCCATCCAAGAATTTTCCCAAATCGCCAAGCGATATGGAACCCAACAACAAAAAGTTCCATTTCTCATTCCAGGAGTGGGCACTCAAGGTGGAAGCGCGAGCGATGTCGTGAAAGCATTGCGAGAAGCCAACTATGACCTCCACATTGCGCGAATTAACAGCAGCAGTGGAATCAACTTCGCTTGGGAAAAAGACCAAACCGACGATTACGCCGGAGCCGCTGTCAAAGAAATCAAAAAACTCAACCAAGAAATAGGCTTGTAAAAGGCAAAACCCTTAATTCCCTAGAAGAATTGTTTGTATCATTTCTCGTATTCTATTAGAGCTTATTTGCGTATTTTTGCAACGCTTGTTTTGCGGTTAGTAGTTTTCTTTTTCCGGTTCGAATTTCATAGTCGATTCGGTCTAGTTTTTTGTTAACGAGCTGAATTTCATTCATATGTTTTCAACCTCTTGGAGGACTTCTTTCGGCGATAATATCAAAATATTTTCAAATCTCTTGATGTTGAGCAAGTGACTGTCTCCACTGACGATATAGTCTGCTTTGGCGGCGATGGCGCAGTGAACGAACTTGTCGTCGTCAGGGTCTTCCGATACAATTTTCGGGAATGAAGTGGGTTGAACGAGGATTGACTTTTGCTTGTATACAGCGAGAAGAAATTCGCAGAATTCTTCGGAAACTCGAGTCGAAATCTCTTTCCGGTTCAACACTTCTTCGATTTCTTCGCTGATTTCTTTCGTTGTGAAATTTTGAATTTTGTCCGAGATCAGCATTTCGAATATTTTTGCGGGCGAGCCTTCGCGAGCCAACGCTGCGGAAACGATGATGTTCGTGTCCAATACCACTTTAGGCTTTTTTTCGGTTTTTGTGGACCAAGGCATCGACTTGTTCCTCGCTCAACTTGTCTTTGACGCTTGCTCGGAGGCGTTGGAATTCTGAAACTAGTTTTTGTGTGTCCATCTTTTTCAAAATGATGGTGTTCTTGTCCAATGGACTTACGGTGAAGATGGTTTCGCTTTCGGCTTGCGTGTACTTTCGCGTCTTTCTGGGAATGACGAGCTGTCCCTTGGTCGACATTCTGGTCGTTTCTACAATGGTTTCCATCAAAGCACCTCTATCATGAATTGCGACATCACCTTAATAAAACTATCTTAAAAGTAAGATATTCCAAGAAGTAAGACAACGGCCCGAGAGGGATTGGCGAACGGCCTTTTAAGAAAAGCCCGGGGAAAAAATAAAAAGCGGCCCGAGAGGGGTCAGCTGGCAATAGTATAGAATCTTGACCTTTTTGCTTCCGTATTTCTTTTATTCAACCTTTTTAATTCACATTACCTGAATTTTATATTCTGTGAACGTGGCCACTGCCAAAAATGTGTTACTCAAAATGTTGTGTTACTCGGGGTAAAAAAGCGAGAAATTAGTAACACATTCTTAATCTAAAAATAACTAAAATTGCAATGCTTGCTCCGTCGTCAACAGTTTTCGTTTCCCGGTTCGAATGTCGTGGTCGATTTTGTCTAGTTTTTGGTTGACGAGTTGGATTTCGTTCATATTTTTTCTCCTTTGAGCATTTGTTCGTTTTTGAGGACGGGTATCGTTTTTTGTTGTTGGTAGTGATTGTCATTGGTCCATATGGCGGCTCGGCAGTAGAGGGCGCATGCGATGAATGGAACGTCGTTGGGGTCTATTGGTTCCATGATTTGTTTAGCTTTGGGTAAAAACAGGCGGTAGTCGTTGAAGGAGACGATGTTTATGTATTTTTTGAGGATTTCGAATACGTGTCGGTTTTCGGCGATGGATAGGTTGTTTTTGTCGGACGCTTCTTTCAGGTGGGCGTCGATTTCGGAAAGGGCAAAGTCGGGAGTGAATAGTTTGTGCGGGGTTTGGAAGAGGGTTTTTCTCGTGCTAGAATCTCGAATGAGCGCCGCTAATAGTATGGTAGTGTCGACGACGATTTTCATGCGTTCACGCTTTTTCGGCCTTCTTTACGGCTTTGGCAATTCCTTGTTTGATGAGAACATCGAGTTCTTCCACGTCTTGCATTGTCATTGCGCTTTTTGACGTAATCGAATCTAGCAATTCCATGTCTTTGGCTTTTTCCCATAATGCTTTTCGAGCGACTTCGCTCCATTTCACGTCGTTGTGTTTTTTGATTAGTTTTTGCAATTCTTTGGGAATCGCAATCGTCATATTCACCATACTTCAAAAACTCCTATTTACGCAAAATATGTGTATTACCTTATTAATAAGGATTTGGTTTTTTGCCTCTTTTTTGTCCGATTTGTGTTGTTAATCCGGCACTATTTTACTCATCTTTTAACGCATCGTCTCGTTCAAGTTTTTTTCCCTTCGCAAACTTTTTGCCAAAAGAAGATAGCTCGCGAAAATTGACGATTGACGAATCGGCGTTTTTTCGGCTTTTGTGGACCAAGGCATCGACTTGTTCCTCGCTCAACTTGTCTTTGACACTTGCTCGCAATCGTTGGAATTCCGAAACCAGTTTGTTTGTTTTCATAAGCGGCCCGAGAGGGGTCAGCTGGCAATAGTATAGAATCTTGACCTTTTTGCTTCCG
>CAZHUN010000035.1:0-1574 GCA_964535725.1 uncultured archaeon | reverse complement strand
GCAGAAGGGTTTCGCAAGAACGACGGAGACGAGGCCGCGTTCGTTTGCGGAAAAATCGGGAGCTCGATCTTCGAAGTCGAACTTTCCTGGCTGACTCCGCAAAAAGAGCGCACTATTTTGTTAGTGGGAGAAAAGCAGTCGTTGCTAATCGACGCGCTGGAACAGAAAGTGGACGTGCTGAAAAAAGTGGGAGAAAGCGAAACCCTTTCCATCAATCCTTCGAACGCGTTGAATTGGGAGTTGAGCTCTTTTTTGGACGCCATCAAGTACAAGATGGACCCGCAAGTTTCAGGAGAAGTCGGGTTGGAAATCACGGAAGCGTTGGAAGAAATCGCGAAAGCAAACGTTAAAAAGCGAACGGGGGATTGATAGGATATGATTGAACCATTGCTCGAACCGTTGCACCCTAAATTGCGCATTCCGTTGGAGAGAATGTTGCACGGCTATGACATTGAAAAGGACGTGTTTTTTGGTAGGAATGTCAAAATTATTTACAATGACAAGCGGAGAAAGGGAAAACTGCATATTGGCGAAAAGACTTTCATTGGAACCGATTCCATCATCGACATTACCACCGATGTTTTTATCGGGAGCAATGGCCACATTTCTCCCGCCGTAAAAATTTTTACCCACGATTCGTCTCACCCGCCCGTCGTCGAAAAGCCGGTTCGGATTGAAGACGGCGTGTATTTGGGCGTGGGAGCGATTGTGATGCCCGGAGTGACGATAGGAAGCAAGGCCGTAATTGGTCCGGGGATGGTTGTTGACAAAAATGTCAAAGCCGGAGAATCCTTTGGGGGAAAGAGGTGAAAGCATGGAAGGAGACGGAATTAGGCTCAACAATGTGACGTGCGGAAAGGATGTGAAAATTTTCGCATTCGTCAACGCATACGGTTGTACGATTGGAGATGGAACCAAAATCGGCACGTTTGTCGAAATCCAAAAAAACGCATTCATCGGAAAAAATTGCAAAATTTCTTCGCATTCTTTCATTTGCGAAGGGGTTACCATTGAAGACAATGTTTTCATCGGACATGGGGTCATGTTTATCAACGACAACTATCCACGCGCGGCCAATGAAGACGGGAGTTTGCAAACTGAAGCGGATTGGGCAGTTTTGAAGACAACCATCAAAAAGGATGCATCCATTGGAAGCGGAGCAACCATTTTAGGCGGAGTTACCGTGGGAGAAAAAGCGATTGTTGGAGCAGGGGCAGTTGTTACCAAAGACGTTCCGGCCAATGCGATTGTGGCCGGGGTTCCGGCAAAAGTGCTTCGAACCAATTCGACACCCAAAAAGGCCTAGCGTGATTCGAATTGAAAAAAGTCGCTATCGTCATTCCAACTCTTAATGAGAAGGAAAATATTGGACGGCTCATTGACTCGTTGAAAGCGAACAAGTACAAGCAAAAAGAAATCGTCATCGTCGACGACGGCAGTACCGACAAAACAGTCGAAATCGCCAAATCAAAAGGCGCGACCGTTTTAGTTAACAATCCAGGAAGGAGAGGCCCCGCTTTTGGTTGGAACCGCGTGGCGAAAAAAACCGATGCCGAAGTGTTGTGCACGCTCGG
>CAZHUN010000034.1:0-28837 GCA_964535725.1 uncultured archaeon | reverse complement strand
ATGTTCATTCCAACACCGAGTTCCAGAATACGAGTTGGGGAACGTGCAACTCCCAATGCGACAGCGATTCCGGGGGAATCGGCGCGGGTTTGGGAGAAAATACTTCCTTGTCTTGCGCGAAAACCAGCTGCACGCCGTCTTCGGGCTGAATGTTGCGATACTATATATATTCGTCCTGCATTGGAGATTTCAGGGCGCTTTAAAGCCCTCGAAAGGTTTAAAGCAACGAAAAAGGGTTATTCATTGCAAGGAATGAAAGAGGGATAGAATGGGCGCGTGGCAATCGGTTGAAGATTCGTGGTATGGCTTTTTGGACTGGACGGAAAAGCACGGCATTCCCTTGTACAAAGCCGCAGACTTTTTCGAAAATCGACATATTCCTTCCCTACCCGCATTCCTCGCCCTTATTTTAATCCTCGTGCTCGGCATTGGCGGATTTTTGTATTTCTATTCCAACGCGCAAGTGGTGGTGCAGGTTTCGCAAGACAATGCGGGCGTGCAAGGGTTGGATGTAACATTATCCACGGACACGAGTTCGCAAACCTTGCAAACCGATGCAGAAGGAAAGGCGATTTTTTCAGTTCCCTTCAACTCGAAAGTGACTGTCTCGCTACAATCCGACAGTTTTGAAGCCGATCCAGTCTCGCAAACCGTGAACGAAAGCCCGTACACGATTACGTTGAACGCGAGCCAGGGCGCAAAATTCCTCTCCAAACGATTTCAATTCGTAAGCGGTTCTTCGACTGCCTTGTTCGCCAAAGCGTTTACGGCCACTTTTACATGCTCGCAAAATTCAAACTATTCAAAAACCGTCACCATCAGCAACGGCGAAGTGATTTTGGACGATATTCCCAAAGACTGCGCAACTGTTTACGTTTCCGTGCAAGGGTATGGGGTGAAAACAAACTCGTTTTCGGCGTCGGACGAAACTTCGCAAGTGCAATTGCAAGACGCGCTTTCGGGAAACGCGAAAGTGTTAGTATTCATAAAAGACGATGCGGGAAAAGCATTGAGTGGAATCAATGTTTCTCTGAAAAACGCTGGCGGAATGGTTTCCAAATCCGGATATTCGAATTCGACGGGAAGCGTTGTCTTCGAATCCATTGCGGCCGGAACCTATAGTGCGGAAGCCGTGGATTCTGACGGAGCCTATATTGCGCCGCCGTCTCCTTTGCAGAATGCAGACGATGGAAACACGCTCTCCATTGAAATCGCCATGCACAAGGCGCCGACGGGAAAAATTTCCCTCCAATTGTCGGACGGAGAAAAAGGCACTGCAATCGAAGGCGCAGAAGTGCTGTTGTACAAAGGGGGAACGCCTTATGGCCCCGCGCAATATTCGGATTTGCAAGGAAGCGTGGACTTCAAAGTCGCGGAAGACGTTCCCTTTTCCCTCACGATAGACCATCCCTTGTATTGGAAAAAATCCTTGGACAATGTCCGCGTTTCCAATTCTGCAATTAACATCGCCTTGTCCCCGTACGACCCTGCATTGGGAAACGCGTTGAACATTCACGTCGTGGACGAGCAAGGATTTCCGATTGAAAGCGCGAATGTGCGGTTGAAAAAAGGCGACGGAACGATTGCAGGCTCCGACCAGTCTACGGGAGCGGACGGAAATGTCGAGTTCGAGCGCGTGGAACCGGGAAGCTATTTCGTGCAAGTTTCCAAAGCGAGCGTGCAAGAAAAGACTTCCGCCTTGTTTCAAGTGCGCGAACGGCAGTTGAATTCGGTCACAGTTCCGGTTTCAATCGGCTTTGGAAATGTTTCGGTTACGGTGCAAAACGAAGACGGCACTCCCATTACGGGCGCGCAAGTGCAAGCCATTGACGTGTTTTTCAAACAAACTGTAGTCGAGGGCGCGGAAACCGATTCGGCAGGACAAAAAACCTTTGCCGTGCGCGCCGACCATACTGTGTTTTTGAAAGTGTCCGCAACAGGATATGCAACCGGACACAGCATTGCCATTTCCCCTGTAAAAGACGACACGCAGCGAGTGAGTGTCTCTCTTTCGAAAGACGTTTCGAAGTTCGAATTGCAGTTTTTGGGGTTGAGCGCGCAAGGAAATTCCGTGCAATCGCTTTCGACAGAATCGCCTTCGGTTTCTCCCGGACAATCGTATACGGCAAAATTCCGTTTGAAGGTTCCGCAAAATGCCAACTACAAGCAAGCGATTGCGCACATTCGCACGGATTCGAAAGCCGGAGACGCGGAAAACAAGTTGGTCGAACAGGATTACTGGTTTGTGCGAAAAGTTCTTGCGCCCACAACAGACATTACGCTTGGAAGCCAATACTCTTCTCCGAACGGAGTGGCGGACGATTCCGAACACTTTGTGCAAGAGAATGGAAAATGGGCGAATGTTTCCTTCTCCAATTTAGAAGGAGGAACATACGAGATTTTGGCCGATATTGTCGTGCGGGATTCTGCAGTGCGCGGGAGTGTTTTGGAACTGCGCTATCGAACCCAAGCCAGTTCGGGAGGCGTGCAACGCAATCCAGTGGATGCGGTGCTTGGAAATTCTGAAAATGTTTCCACCAAACAAGGAGTGTATGCGGAAACCAAAGCACAGTTGTACACCGTAGGCGCTTCGACGTTGTGTTCGGACAATTATTGCGGACTAACCACCATCACAGACTTGACGTCTTCCATTGACACCAGTGTATTAAACGACTATCCGGCGAGCGTTTCGGGAAACTACAGATTGAACTTTTTGATTGCGTACAAGGGAAGCGCGTCGATTGTAGGAACAACCCTAAAAGTTTCGAACGCGGAAAACGGACTGAACATTGGAAATTATCTCGTCAAAACCGCGCAAGGGCAGAATTTGCAAGGAACTTCCAACTCCGCCGAGCTTGCGCTGGAATTGGGAAGTTTGTCAACAGATTCGACGATTTCAGGAAGCGCGGACTTTTCGGCGGAAAAGGAAGGGGTTTCGCAATTAAACATTGAATTGATTTCCGGAAACCAGAAAGCGTTTTCGCGCACCATCAACGTGAGTGTCGCTTCCGCCAAACAATTGAGCTTGTCCATTTCTCCCAAAACTTTGGTCCCGTACATCGACAATGCGCTCACGGTAATCGCCACTGATGCGGACAGCGGGAGCACGTTGGCCAATGTCGCGCTCTCGTTCTCGTTGGACAATGTTTCGGTGGGAACCAAAATAACCGCAGCCAACGGCAGCGCGTCGCTGAAACTGAACGCGCCTTCGAAAGGGAGCGTGCTGAAAATCGAAGCGCGCAAAGAAGGCTATCAAACCGCCACGTTGTTGCAAACCATTTCCGAACAAATCCTTTCCTTCCAACCTACGAATTTACAACAAACCTTGACCGTGAACGGAGCGGCAGAGAAAGAACAAAGTTTGACGGTTTCGAACGAAACTCCCATTCCGTTGACTGTGAAAAGCGTTTCGAGTTCTGACTTGAAAGGGTTGGTGCAGTTGAACATCGACCGCAACTTGGGCGGAGAAACCATTGACGCGAACAAGGAATTGGAAACTGTCTTCATCATTTCGCTCACTGACAAGGGAAAGGCGTTGGAAAAAACCACTACACTTGAAGGAACAATCGATTTTGAAGTGTTCAACCCCGACTTTGGAACGTGGGTTTCGCAAGTTCCGTTGAAAGTTTCCGTCGGCTTTGGCGGAGAAGCGGACAACGAAAACTGTCTGACTTTGGATCCCTCGGAATGGAAAATCGTTTCTTCGGGCAGCGACGCGGTTTCGAGTTTGACGGTGAAGAACAATTGCAAAGTGGACGGAGAAAGCATTGCCTTGTCCAACTTGCAGGCCAAGATTTCTTTCGGAAATGAAAGCGAAATCGGAAGCGTGGAAGCGAGTTCTGATTTTTCCAGCACCAAAGCGACTTTGTCCAATTCGTATACGACCATCGCCGACTCGGTGGGAGCGGGTAGCGAAGGTACGCTCACACTCAATTTCAAACCGTCCAACATCGCTTCCGGAATCTCCACTCCCATCATTTACGTGAAAGCCGTCAACAAGACGCAAGACGGCGACCAAGAGCTCGTGCAAAAAATCAAGACTTCGCTTTCCGTCAACAACTTGTCCAGTTGTTTGAATGTAAAAGCAGACAAGTTGACGGTGGAAACTTCTCCCTTCAACACGGGAAACAATTTCGCTTCGCAAAACAATTTCGC
This sequence comes from uncultured archaeon, assembly GCA_964535725.1. Lineage (GTDB taxonomy): Archaea > Iainarchaeota > Iainarchaeia > Iainarchaeales > UBA10191 > CAZHUN01. The sequence continues at coordinate 24,682 of CAZHUN010000034.1, read as the reverse complement.
GGCCCAGCGCAACTACAATCCCAACCTCGTTGCCCAATATCCGTGGAATACGCCTTCCTTGCCGGGAATCTACGACCAGTACAATTTCCAAGCCGGAGCCGCGAACGCCATTGCATGGCCGAGCGCGAGCGCGTTGTTTTCCATTGAAAACAATTGCCAGTCGGACGTGGATGTTTCGTTGAATCCGGACAATGCATTGGTCGTTAATGACACTTCTTTCACGTTGAAAAGTTCGGAATCGCGCAAAGTGAAAGTCGAAGCCGGTTTCAAGATCGGCCAATTCCCCCTAACCATCGAAGCCAAGGCTTCGGGAAGCACGGAAAGGTCGAAAGAGATCAAGTCCTTGTCCATTCTCGTGCGAAGCGCTTCTGAAGTCAACCAAGACTGCATTTCTTTGTCCAACCAATCCATTCGCTACAACGACTTTTTGCAACGCCCTGTAACCGAACACGTGTACAATGACTGTTTCGACCAGGGCGTGCGGTTAGGCGATCAAATCCGATTGCAGCAATATTCTCCCCAAGCCCAGTTTTCGAGTCCTTCACTCGGAGGACAAGCGATGGTGGTGGGAAAAACCCTCACTTCAGGGGGCAAGAACGGCGGACAGCGCGAAGTGTTGGATTTTATCATTCAAAACGACTATTCCTACCGCTCCCAGCCTGGACTGCAAACCAATTCTCCCTTCCAACAGTTCGGCAACATTCGCTACTTGTTCCAAGGCGGAATTTTTAATGCATCTTCGCCGGCGCAATTGACAGTCTATTACTCGGCTCCCGGCGGACAAACTGCACCCGCCACGTTCAAAGTCACGTTGCAAGACAATTGGAACTTCTTACAATTGTACAATCCCCTCACGCGCGGAAACCCGAATTTAACCGACTTCCAAGACTGCGTGATTCCGGAAGGCATTACGATTAAAGCCGACAATGCGTGGTTTGCTCTCCACAGCGATTCGAAAAGCGCGGACGCGACGACAGGAACAGTTGTCGTGCGAGTCATCCACGCGAGCAGCGAATATTGCGGCGGAAGCGATGCGTTGAGCGACTTGCAACCTTCAATAAAAAACCTTGACAACGGTGGACAAGTGCGGTTTGAAATCGATGGACAAAACCGCCTCGCGGTCAAAGTAACCATTACGCGCCCTATCACACCCAACTATTTCGCCCAATACAACGACACGTTGAAAGCCAATCTCTCGCGCACGCAAGTCGCGGGCATGCGCCCAGTCTCGATTCCCGCCAACATCACAGTATGCAATGGGGAAAACTGCGCTTCGACAGGGGGAGAAGGAATCCCGCAATTATGCAACGAAACTGATAAGACATTTTTAACCTCAGAATCTGCATTGCCCAAGACGAAGCTTGACTGGAAGTTTTCCACATTTTCGAAAGAACCGTACGCCTGTGATGCAGTAAACAAGGATGCAATCTATTGTGATGGAACGCAATTCTCTTTGGAACTTGCATCCAAAGCCGCACGCATCCAACCTGTGATTGATTTACTACGGGCAAAAACGTACATAAAAGAATCTATCACAATCGACGGGACCAAGACAGAGACTTCATTCGAACAAGACGCGACACAATTCTACCGCTTTGCATTCCAACAAGTGAAAGTCGTCGATAGTGTTTCCGGAGACACGTATGTTTTCTTTGTCGGAAAAGACGGAACACTCTTGAACCAAACCGTGGACAGCGAATTGAAGAGCAGTGCGGACCCCATTGTCAAAAGCATCATCGAGCAATCAACAACGCCTGACAGTGAAAACATTAGGAAACCTGATTCAAAAAAAGTCCATGACAACGCAAAATCAATCATTCAATTCGGGCTGCAATTGTTGGAAATTGTAAAAAACAATGGACAGAACGGAAACTTCATCATCGAAATTGACGATTGGGACAAAGCAACAGCGAACGCGATTCTCAAAAATTTGAAAGTCCAAAAAGTTGACATTGCAACAAATCAGTCCAAATACGTGATGACTTTTAACGAATTCCAATCCCTCAACCAAGCATTATCCGATTCATCGTGCAACCTCGACACAGCCACCTGTTCTGTCAAAGTCCAATTGTTTGACACAGTCAGCGGTGCAAAAAAAGACGTCCAATTCAACGTTACAGCAACTGACTTATCGGACATTACTACCCGCGCCCACTTCAAGCTGGGCGTGCGCAACCATGCGGGAGATTTGTCGAAAAATGAAATCGACCCCTTGCTTAAACAAGGAAAACCCACAATCGTTTTCCCGCCCAACGCTTCCCCATTGACGTTTAATACTTTGGTCAACTTTGACGCGACTTTGATGGTGGACGGCTACAACCAAAGCTTTTTCAAAGATTTCAAGAACGCGTACAAGGACGAAGTAAAACTGTCCGATAAAGTGCCAGCGCTCGATTCTTGGACTGTAAATAATGCTCCGACCGTTCCCGGAACATATGGAGTCAAAGTCAAGTACGCTTGGACAGACTCGGACTCAAAAAATGATAAAATCGTCGTCGATTTACTGCAAAAAGCGGCAGTTCCAAAAGAAAACGACAGCATTTTCTACCGCTTACCATTTGACGGAAGAGTTGGACAAGGAAGCGCACGCAATGGGTATGGAGTCGTATTTGCTGGAATCGCAAACACCCCATTCTCCCTCACGGCGAATGGAATAGATGCATTGGGATGGAATTCGTGGAATGGAACTGGGGCCAATGGCAAAGTATTTGCCAAAGTATTCGATGGAACTTTCGGAACTTCGAAAACCGGAACAATTTTGGACATTTCCAACAACGCATTCAGATACTCGCCCAGCATGAAAGTGAATGTCACGTTGAACTACACTCCCTCATCCAATGGATTCGCGTTTGTATTGAATGCTGGCGGCCAGCAAGTGCCCAATGGAATCGGATTGTTCGACGGCGAACAACCGCTTGCCGGACACCCAACCGCACGCGTGCTATCTTCGCAATTTTCGACTCGAACTGTCACGACAGCGGTTCCAATCAGCAATTCGGCATCGATTTCAATCGTGGACGAGGCCTCGCGCTTTTCGGGACAAAGCATTCATTCTTCCAGCACTTCCGTGAATCAGTTTGGAACGCCATACCCATACACGGGAACCGCAACATTGACGTTGTACGATAACCAATATTCCAGCCAGCATAATTTACAGTTTTGGTTCGACCAAATCACCAAAAAATACGCGTGCATTCAACAAACTTCGGAAACGGCAAAAATCGTTTGGAAAGAAGTGCAGTTTTACAAAGCCGGCTCGTCCATCACCATTGCCCAACCTCAAACCAATCAAGGGTACAATACTCCGCAACCCCAATCTTATCCCGGTTTCATGAACGACCAATACAACCAAGGGTTCCTTTCCTACTCCAATTCCAACGGACGGAACCAAGCGTATTGGGGGCAACAAGGAGTTCCAAACAATTCAATCTTTGGCAGTTCGATGAACAACAATTATTGGCAGAACAACCAGCCAGGTGCATTTTCTTCACCCTACAATGTTTTCCAAGGCCCGCAAAGCAGTCCTTATTTCGGAGGCTTCCGGTGAAGCATATAAATAGGTGAAACGAGGTAAGATGGGAATGTTTGACGATCGAATGGGATTTTTTTGGGAAACGGGTTTTGCGGTGTGGATTGTAGGGGGACTATTGGCGTATTTTCTTCCACTGACGGAAAAAGGACTCGAGTTTTACACATTGTCGGAAGTGTTTTCCGTTGCCTTGTTCGCCATTGCCGTTTTTTTGGCGTGCATGTTGTATTTCGGAAAACTGTCCCACCTCGTGCTTTTGGGAGCCGGGTTGGTGAGCGGAACCGCCATGCAGGGAAATTTCTTTTTGGGATTGTTTAGCGTCGTACCGTTCTTACTCGCCGCGTATGCGGGAAAATTGTCTGCACTCTATTTGAACGACGACTTGCACGGAGAGACGAATTGGTTCGCGCATTTAAACCAAATAGGCTTATATTTGGCTATCAGCATCATCATTGCAGTTGGATTGGGGGGATTGCAGGGATTTTTTCCCGCATTTGGAAAAGCAGAACTTCCTCTACCCTTGAAACAATTGTTTGGAGTTGCATGACACATGGCGGACGCGCTCAAAAACTTCTACTATTCCTTGGAAGACCGCTATTATGCTTTTTTGGACGGCATCGACAAACATCTTCCAATATACAAAGTAATCGACCCAATCGACAAAATCGTTCCCTCGTTCGCCATTTTTTTCCTGATTGGAATTCTCGTTGTTTTAGGCCTGTTATTTTATTTGGTTTCTCCGCTCGTTGCGGGTCCGGGAGTCACGCTCACATTTTCCATCCAACAATTAGACGGAACGGGAATCGAAAACGCAAACGTTATTCTCACGTACAACGGCCTCTCCCAATCATTGCAAAGCGATACGACGGGATCTTTGCCCCCGATTTCAGTGTCGAAAGGAACTTTGGTCAAGTACGAAGTTACGGCCGACAATTTTGACGGAAAAAAAGGAGAAACGACCGCCGAAACCGACGCCATCGTGAAAGTCGTTCTTGCGTCTGCCGCTCCGGGAACGAACGAAAAAACCATTCGCTTGCTTTCGGGAAATAACACATTATTGTTAGGAGAAGCGCGCGTTTCGTTTTCTTGCTCCAACCCGAGCGCGGTTCCGCCCGCGGACAGGACCACGTTGAACGGCATTGTGACAGTAACTCCTCCCACCAATTGTGGAATCTTGTTGGTTTCCGTACGCGCGAACGGTTTTGAAAATGTGGATTCACAACCGTACACCACTGACATTCGCTTGGCGGAATTGGAAAGCGCGAAAGGAAACGTGACGGCGAGTGTTACATACAATGGAACCGGAGTTCCGGGAATTTCCGTTGCCTTGTACCAAAACAGTGCAGGACCGATTAATGAACGGCAGACTGATGCGACGGGAAATGTTTCGTTCACGGTTTCGGCCGGAAGCGCCTATACCCTACAAACTCGGCCAACGGCATTGTACGGACAAGCGAGTTCTCCCTCTTTTTCCGTAACCGCGGGACAAAATGTTTCCCAATCCCTGCAATTGGCCAAAGACGTGAAAGCCACGCTCACCATTTCTGTCAAAGAAGAAAATTCGAGCACGAAAATCCAAGGCGCGATTGTTTCCGTGTGGCAAGGCAACAACCAGTTGGACGTGCAAACATCGGACGACAACGGCCAAGTCGAATTCGGATTGAGTGATACCGGAGAGTACTTTGTTACGGCCGACCAGAAAGATTACTTGATCGGAAAAAAAACCGTTGTCATCAACAGCGCGGGAAGCTTTTCCGAAACCATTGAATTGGCGAAGTTTTCCGGAGACCGTGCGGGACAATTGACAGTCGAAGTGTTGGAACAGGATTCTTCTCGCGGAGTCAAAAACGCGAAAGTGTTCTTGTACGATGCCGACACGAATTTCTTGTCCGGATACGCGCCCCAATACACGGACATTAACGGTTTGGCGCGCTTTTCCAACGTGGAAGACGGGGGAAGGTTTTACGCCGCGGCCTTCAAAGAAGGGAGCGTTGGATACAGCGACACGGAAAAGTTTTTAGTGCGCGAACAAGAATCGTTCAAACTGCAAGTGTCGTTGAAAATTCCAAACGGAACCATTCGCGTGAGAGTAACAGACTCGGAAAGCAATCCCGTGGATACGGCCAAAGTAACGATTTTCGACTCTTTCAATGATTTCAAAATGGGCAGCAGCTTGACGGATTCGAACGGCGTGTTTATTTTGCCAGCGACAAACCAGTACGCGAAAGCCGACAAAACCGTTTATGTGAAAGTCGAACACGACCAATTCGCTTCCTATACCACTGTAGAAAAACAAATTTTGGCCAACAGCGTGCAAAATTTTGACGTCGTATTACAACCGAAAATCATCCAAGGCAACGCCGCCATCGTACCATTAGGGTTGTTCCAAGGAACCAAGTCGGCATTGAGCGTGGCTGCGGGAAAAAAATATACGGCAAAATTCCAAGTGCAAATTCCCGAAAACCAAACCTATACAGGCGCTTTAGTCCACTTGCGCGTGGGAAAGAATGATAATGGAACCGGAATTCTCGAAAAAGACAATTCTTCCATTTCGGAAATCAACGCGCCCGGCACTTCCATTGTCAAAGGAACGAGCTTTGACCCTTCTGCCGGCAGAGAATCGGATTTTCAATTCTTGACTGCCGGAAACGCCAAGTGGGCGAATTTGGAATGGAATTCTTTAGGGCCAGGCATTTACGAAATCGAAGAAACCTTCCAAGTGAACAAGACCGCGTCCATCACAGACCCGGTCAAACTCTTCTTCCGCTTTGAAGGGGATTTGTCCGGAACGCATCGAGATCCAACTGACAATTCAACCTCGGATTCGTTGTACGCGAAAACATACGAGCGCACGTATTCGATTGGAACCAGCGCTCCCTTGTGCGATTCCGACTTTTGCTTCGACGTGAGCGTGTTGGACCAGAATACGAAACTTGCCGAATCTGTCAGCGATTCGTACAATGCGCACATTTTCAACGACTACAAACTTTCGTTTGGATTGGCCAACAATTCCAGCTACAAAATATACTCGAATGCGGAGCTGCGCATTGAAAACAAGGACAAGGGATTGAACTTGCAAACCTACAACGTGTTGGACGTTTCGAACCAGCTCTTTAAAGGCAGTTTTTCCGACAACGCACTGGACTTGGTTAATGTTGGAAGTTTGACCAAAAACAACAAAGTTTCCGGAGACGTGCAATTCAAAACCGTCAAAAGCGGTTCTGCCGTGCTTTCCTTCCAAGTCATTGCCGACAATTCGATCGTGTTTTCGAAAGACATTATCATCAACGCGCAAGCGCAAAACTCGTTCAAAGTTTCAGTTTCTCCCGCCACTCTCCCGGCCGGAATCGAAAATACCGTGGATGTAAACGTGTTTGATGCCACGACAGGATTGGAAGTGGAAAATTCATTTATTACTCTCAAAAACCGCTTTGACGAGGTGCTGGGGAATGCCAAAACCGATAAACTCGGCGCAGCGTCTTTGACCGCTCCCGCCGTGTATCCCGGAGAAAGTTTGAAGCTTATTGTGGAAAAGAGCGACTATGCAGAAAAGCAAATCGACTTGAGCGCCGACCCGAACACCTTGAACTTCAAGCCAGACACGCTCTCCATTGCCTTGAACGCGCGCACGAAAGCGCAAGATTCGAAAACAGTCGAAGTTTCGAACAACGCCGCGTTCCCCTTAACCTTGTCTTCCGTCACCTATTCTGGAAATTCGAAAAACTTGCTCAACGAAGACCAAATCAATAGTGGATTGTACAGCTTTCAAGGCATCACCTTGCAACCCGGAGACAAACAAACGATTACATTGACCAGCTATTTGAGTACGGAAGGCACTTTGTTATCGGACAGAGAACAATTGGACGGAAGCTTGAACATCAACGCCGCCAACTTCGGACAAACGTGGGCATTCAATGTTCCTGTCAAAACAACGATTGGAGTGGGCGAAGAAGTGGACAACGAAAATTGTTTAGTCATCACCCAAACTGATTGGACGACTTCCACAGAAGGTTCGGTGCGACAAGCCGAATTCCAAATCCAAAACAATTGCACCGTGAACGGTATTCCAGTAGCATTGGACACGTTGGAAGCCGAAGCCGATTGGCAAGGCAACGTGATTGGAACTTTCTTGCTCTCTTTGTACTCGGACACTTCCACGGCGGCGGTTGCTGCAATCGAACCGCGTTCGAGCTATTTCAAGACTTTGGCCGAACAAGTTCCGGCCGGACAAACGTATAATGCCATATTGCAATTCTCCCCCCAAGGCGGAGTGGAAGGCACTGCCAAAGCCGACATTGTCATTCGAGCCCACAACCAAACCGACAATGCCAAAGACCAGTTGTTGTCCCAAACTTTGAAAACCTCCATCAACATCATCAACTTGCAGTCGTGCATTTCCTATTCGAAAGAACTGTTGACCATTAACAAGACTTCCGAACAAACCAATGCGTCAACAGACTTTACGATTTCCAACCGTACAGGTTGCGGGCCCATTGAGTTGTTCCTAACCTCCGACCTTGAATTGTCGAACTCCGAACTAACGCTCGCCGACGGCGGAACCTCGCCTTCCATTGTGGTAGGCGCGGGAAGCAACTGGCCGGGACAATACAATATTACAGTCGAAGCCCAGCCACAGGGAGTGACGCAAAAGAGCGAAATCACTTCTCTCATTGAAAAGAACCATTTCATCCGCGTGCGATTGTACAACACCGACGATTGCGTGCAACTGGATAGATATGAGTACGACGTGTACAAAGACCAATCAAGTCCAGACACGACTGGATTCGACACCGGAGAGTTGAAAAACAATTGTTATAAGAAAGACGTAAAAATCCAAATTGACACCAAGTCTTTCTTTAACGCGTTGAAAGAAGGCCTCAAATGGGGTTTGGTTACTTTGGCCGCGGGCATGCTCGTGCAAGAGCTAGAAGGAGACAGTACTTCCAATGCCCCAAATTCAACTCCAACAGCCACGCAATCGTATTCTGTGAAAAACGTGAACGACACCACGATTCAAGTCACTTCGGCCGATGGCCTATATTCAATCACATATACAAAAGACGCGTCTGGAAACTACAAACCGTCAAGCAGTTACGATTCGGATTTTTTGAAAAACACTTTGAAAAACGCCAACCTTCCGACAACGATTTCAGCCGAGCAAGCCAAAACCAGTGTAACTGCAAAGTTTGTACTCTCTCCCACTGGGAATGCCATCGCTTCTCCCACGGGCGGTGCCATTTCCGACATCTTCAAAAACACAGGCGCATTGGGATGGCTGGGAAACTTGCTCATTCCAGGCGGTTCGGGATTCTTGGGCGGAGCATTTGGTAGCCAGCCATGGAGCCAAGCATTGGGAGTGACATTGTTGACGGCCATGAACGCGTACTTCAACAGCGAAGTGTTGGACTATACAGTGAGTAGAATCGATTTGGACGTGAACGAGTTCATTGTATTGCGGGACAAGACTGCGGACGAAATACAAGATTCTGACGTGCACGTGGAAGAAGTGGGACAGCGCACAGTCGCTTCGAGCACGACTTCGGGACAAGAAGTGCAAAAAATCGGATTGCAATTTTTCAACGATTCCGACTTTAATGGCACTCTATACAAGATTTTCAAGGTCGACGGCGGAAGGCACACGTACAAGGAAAACAAAACCTACAACATCAACGACGTGGCCAGTTCTGGACTGTTTTCCACGCCGAGCGTGAGCGATATTGATGTAGATGGATTAGAATTGGAAGAAGATACCAATTCTCCCAAATATGCATTATTCAGATTCCACTTGCAGTTCAACGCCATCTCTCCCGAAGAAACCATTTCTCCGGACGTTTCTCCGGCTGCGGATTGTTCGAGTTACGCGCCTCCGGGACTGGTGGGAGATACGGGAGAGAATGCGAAATACTTGCCCAAACTCTTGTTCAAATGGAACTGGGCCGATGTTGCCATCGACCAGTGCGATTCTTCGAACAGCGCGTACGTGTACTGCGATGCCACGCAGTTTGCGATTGAAACCTTGAAAAAAGTGCAGACTGTTCGGCAATTCTTGCAAGATAATAGCGCAAAATTGCAGTGTCCAACCGCGGACCAGACGTTGACGGGAATCGACTATACTGTCGGAAACGCGGACATTGGAATCGACCAAGTAAGAGTGTCTAAGGTGAACAATACTGACGTGAATATTGTCGTTACGATGCAGAACAACAACAATCCTTCTGTCAGCACTACACTGAAAGTGGTGCTGAAAAAACAGTCCGACGGTTCGCAGAGCCAGCAAACCCAGACTGTGAGCGTGCTGTCGCAAGCCACGGCCGGATTTTCGTTTACGGGATTGAATTCAGGGGAGAAGTACGATTATACGGTTACGGCAACGTACGCCAACTGCGATTCGAGCTCTTGCAACACGATTTCGGCCGACGATTCTGGAACGAATTCGTTTACGGTTGGATTGCAAGGCGCGGAACAATGTACGCCCTATGATTCCACGAGATTGGGAGACTTTATCGACGCGACCGAAGCTGCCGGAGTTTCACTTTCGTATCCTTCAGAAGCGCCGAACAAGACCGCGTTTTTGAACACTATCCACTTCACGGCCCACTTGATGCGGGACAAATACTCTCCCGACTTCCACCATGATTTTGATAACTATGCGCAAAACATTTCGTTTTTCAACGCGCCTTCCACGTACACGAGCAGTACAGACGGTTTGGGAATTTTGTTCAAAAACTTCGACAATTTCAAATTTGTTCCCAAATTCGGAGAGGCGCCTGCTTCGGGATACGAACTGCCTTCGGCCGGACAATATGTCGTGGATTTGAACATTGCTTTTGACAATACCAACTGGCAATTTTTCGACTCGGGCGCGGCAGACGTGAAAGTGAAAGTGCTGTTGAACAAGTCGCCTTCCGAAACCGATGATGTCAGCTCGCCATTCTACTCGTTGCCGTTGGACGGTTTGATTGGAACCACGGATGGAGACAATGGACGAACCGGATACGGCGTGGCGTTTTCGGGAGAAGTCGTCAACATCAACTCGGATTCTTCGCACCAAGTGTCCACGCAAGGAATCGCTTCTTCGACTCCGTTTGATAATTCGGCAAACGTTTCGGTTTCCAAAGACCAAGGATTCAAGAGCGTCAACGTGGACAATCGCGGCGTGATTTTGAATGTTACGAAAAGCAGCATTCGCTTTGCGCCTTCCTATGCAACCCCCTTAATTTTGAATGTAACGAATTCGGCACAAGAAGCGTACGCGTTTTACAATTTCGGAATTAATGGTGCCGATACTTATCAAGGAACGGAAAGCAATCCGTGGTGGGGCGTTGGAAACAATTGTAAGGACTTTTCCGACCGCGCTGTTACAGAAGCGTTTAACGGAAAAACCGACCGTTCTTCATTGAATCCAACGTGCGCTCCCACTGCCGGCATTCCCGGACACGCGTATGGATTGGAGTGGTGCGATACCACGCAACGCACGGGAGACGTGTTTTTGAAAACCATTTTCTACACTCCGCAAGGAAACGCGAACCTGGTCAATATAGCATTGGCCAATGCAGGCGCGAAGTTCATTTCCGAATCCGGAGCTGGAACCAACAATATCGGTTTGAATGGAACCGGAAAGGTTCCCAATAATTCTTCGGGAAACGATATTGACAGTATTGAAACGATTTTTAGCCTTGTTAAACAACGCTATGTGTGCGTTTCGGGAACCGGGGCCGAAACCAAGTTTTGGTGGAATCCCACCAAAGTGTTGGACGTTTTGTCCAAGCAAGAACAGTCGGCCGCCACGTCGTGCATTTCCCAATAAAGTATATATAGCGGAAAAGTTCTTCTATCGCTTCATACAGTGAATTGGTTATGGGTTTGAAGAACGTTTATAATGAATGGGAAGACAAATGGTATGCCTTTCTCGACGGTTTGGACAAAAAAATCCCCGTATACAAAGTAATTGACCCTCTCGACAAAATCATTCCGTCTTTCGCGCTCGTTTTGGCCGTCATTGCCGTCATTCTCATCGCACTGTTGGGAGGGGTTATTCTTCCTGCGCTCGGCGGCGGAAACGCGACTATAACCCTGAAAGCCGTGGACGATGCGAACAATGGACCATTATCCGGAGTCAAATTAGTGGTTTCTTTCAACGGAGAAAAACACCCGTTGTCCAGTGACGCGCAGGGAAATTTCGGAAATTTGTCCATTCCAAAAGGAATCGAAGTTTCGTTTTCCGCTTCCAAAACCGGATTCCAAGCGTATTCAGATTCTGCCACTTTTGACGCGGACGCTATTTACACGATTCGAATGATTTCCATTGCCGCCCCAAAAACCTTCTTAATAACGCTGGCCCGCAGCGACGGTTCGAGTTTGACGGGAACACAAGTCAAAGTGGACTTTTTTTGCAGCAACACTGCAGTACCTCCTCCAAGTTCGATTACAACCACCCAAGGATATTTCAGAGTGGTGGTTCCAAACAACTGTGGCATTCTAACCTCTCGCGCGAGCGCGGACGGTTTCCAAATTTCGGCGGGACAACCGCTTTCGGACAACAGCGTCATCAAACTCCAAGAAGTCGTTCCCGAAACTGGTTCTTTGACAGTACGCATTTTCGACGAAAGCAAGAATCGGGTTACAGATCCGGATTTTGACGTTTCGTACCAAGAGTCGGACGGAACTCCGGGAGATTCAGTTCGAACGCGCGCGGGAGAGGCGAATTTCAAAATCGTTCCTGTGGGAAAAATTTCCGTCAGCGCCACGGATAAATCGGGAAAGTATTCGCTCGCCCAACCCTACACCGTGCTGATTGAAAAGGGAAAAGAGAAAAAATTGGACGCTGTTGTAACGCGCAACGTGCGCGGCCGCCTCACGCTGGACGTGGTGGATATTGAATCCCACGATCGAGTTCCCAAAGCCGATGTGCGCGTGTTGGATTCTTCCGGAAAAATCGTCAACACCACGAGTACGGGAAACGACGGAAATACCATCAAACTCGGCTTAACGGATTTGGGAAGCTACTCGCTGCAAGTGGCGCACAAAGATTACTTGGCGTTTTCGCGGGATTTCAACATTGATGGACTGCAGGACGTGAATTTGTTAGTTGAATTGCAAAAGTGCAAGGATAGTTTGCACAATTGCGGAATCTTGATTATTACAGTGAGGGACGAAGAAAACAAGAAAGTGGAAAACGCGACCATCAGCTTGTACGATGCGAACACAGGATTTTTATCCGCCAGTTTGCAGCCGCAAGCCACGGACGCGAACGGCATTGCGCGCTTTTCGGGACTCGAAGAAGGAATTTACTTTGCCAAAGCAAAAAAATACCCCGCCGAAGCCACGAGCAAAAACTTTTCCGTAGACCCCAAACAAGAAAACAAGCAAACCATCCAAATCACGATTGGAAAGTCGAACGTTGTTGTTAATGTGAAAGACAGGGATGGAAAATTCATTCCCAACGCGAAAGTGGAATTCCGCGACGATAGTGGAGTGGATTGTCCTTCCGGAAAATGCGTCATAGAAAGCGATTCGAACGGCCGCGCGTCCATTCGATTGAAGGCGGACAAGAAAGTGTATGTGGCAGTATCGGCCAGCAATTACGTGCGCTGGGTATCGCAATTGTACCAATTGAGTCCCAACACAGATTTAACGGTAAACGCCACATTAGAAAAAACGATTTTGGGAAGCAAGCCGGAAATTTCCGTTGCCTTCTTCGAAAACTCCACCTCTTCCAAACAAGTTACGGAATTGAAAGCAGGAAAAACCTACATGGCGCGATTAGAATTGCGCATTCCCACGGACTTGGACGGGGCCAAGGCGGGAGTGCACTTTCGCACGGGCACCAAAGAATTGGTCGAAAACGATTCCTTGTACATCAAAAACGTCAATGTTCCCGAAGCTTCGCAATTGAAGGGAACCTCTTACAATCCCCCAAACCACCAAAGCGACGACTTGCAAAATTTGACGAACGGAAACGCAAAATGGGTCAATCTCTCGTGGAACAAAGTTTCGCAAGGCATTTACAACATCGAAGTGGAAGTGTTTGTTCGCGAACAAACCCTGGCCGGAGACGCGCTCACGTTCAACTACCGCGCGTGGACCGTGAAAAATAGTTCGTACGCGCGCGATCCCGAAGACTCGGAATTGGGAACCGCGCAAAGTTCGGCGTCGAAAGAAGAATTGTACGCCAGCGCCAAAACCGCGGTGTTTTACGCTTCCACGCCCAACAATTGTTCGGAAAGCTTTTGCTATTCGGGAGAAAAAGTCTACGACCAAACCGAACGCGTAAATTTATCCTCTCCCTACACGCTACGCGCTTCCGCCCCATACACGGTTTCTTTTGTGTTAACCAACAATTCCAACACGCGCTACAATGAAGGGTTTATCCGCATCCAAAACTCAGAAAATTTGGGCACCACCAAAACCAATATTCTCCAAATCCAAAACTACTCAATCACCAATGCCAGCGCGCAAACCTTTTCCAACCTCGGATTTGACGACTACCGCATGCCCGACATTAATTTGGGAGATTTCAAGAAAAACACCAACATTTCCGTTCAATTGGGAATACTGCCGCAACTCGTCGAAAACTCCACCATTCTCGTGCAAGCTATTGCTTCCGGACAAGTCGTGTACGAAAAAGAGCTCGAATTTTCAGTCGACAGCACAAACGATTTATCCCTAACAATTTCTCCCAACTTTTTCCCCGCATTCATTTCGTTCGACGGAAACGCGCTCGTGAAAGACAAGGACGGTTTTGAAGTAAAAGAAGCCCAGGTTAAAATCACGAAAATTTTGAGCGATGCAAGCGAAACTGTTCTTTCCACGCAAGATTCGGACAAGACCGGAAAAGTCGACTTTTCCATCTCCCCTTCCGACAATGCCACTATCATCCGCTTTGAAGCGTCCAAAGAAGGCTATACTCCCGCGGTCGTGGACAAAAAAATCGACGTAAATATCGTAAAATTCGACCCGAATACAGTCAAAGCTTCTCTCGACCCGAAAACAGTTACTGAAAAAGACGTCTCCATCGAAGGAACCAACCAAATTGCCGTGCCATTAACCGTAACCAGCTCGAACATTTCCGGAACTTTCAAGGGATTTTTGGACGAGGACAAGATGAACAACTATCTCAGCCAGTACAAAAACTCGCTTTCCTTTTCTCCCGGCATTCCAAAAGACTTCATCGTCAAGACCGCGCTGGCAAACGGAATCAATATTTCGAAAAGCGACACGTTGAACGGCAGCACCTTATTGCAAGTGTCGAACGCCGACCTAACCAAAGACTGGCAGTTCACGCTCCCCACCCAAGTTCAAATCTCTCCGGGAGGAACTCCCGAAAACGCGTGCCTGACGTTGAGTATTTCCGACTGGAGTACCACTACTTTGGAAGACACGGCCTCGATCGAGTTTGAAATCTCCAACAACTGCCAAGTGGGCGGAAAAGACATTGCAATCCAGAATTTAGCCGCAAAATTGAATTGGAGCTCGAACGTCATCGGCAATGTCAGCGTCGCTCTAACCAACGGAGACAACCAGAGTAGCCAAGAAACCCTGCGCGACAACGATTCTGTCATCCTATTCGACGAAATCGAAGCTGGAGAAACCTTGAACGGCATTTTGTCCTTTGTTCCCAATTCGGGAACTGCGGGAGAAGAAGCCCAGTTCAAAATAACTTTTTCCGGTACCACGCCCACTTCTTCGGGAAATTCGGAAGTGGCTGCCAACCATTCCATTGACGCCGACATTTTAGTCGCAAACTTACAACAGTGCCTGCAATTCTCTCCCGACTCTTCGGAAGGAATAACAATCGCGCGCGGAACGGAAAGCACGGAATTCTCGATTGACGATACCAAGTGCGGAAACATTTCCCTCGACATCCGCTTCTGCCAAGACTCTTCTTCGAACGCAAACTGTAGAGGTGGAACGTCGGACGGGGGAATTTATTTGAGCACGCAAACGATTTCGAATTTGAAAGAAGATTCGAAAACCATTACCGTCGAACGCTCGAATATTGGCGGCGCGTATGATATTACGGTAGAAGCGCGCGCTCCGGGAAAGAACTGGCAAAAAGTATTGGACTATCCAGTAACCGTCGAACCCGACTCGGAACAGTATTTCTGGCTCGACCGCTACTCTTTCCTCTTGCTTGGAAAGGACGCGCAAGACAGTGCCACACTCACGTCTGACAGAGTCGTCGAACCGGTTGCAGTGACTGCTGACTTGTGCGCGTGGGGCGAAGCGAGCGACAGCGGGAAACTCCTCGGAGCCGGATTGGGGATAGCGGCAGCAGGAGCAATCGTGACAACGATTAGTTTACTCGTAACGACGGAGATTGCTGGAACTGCAGGAATAGTTTTCACCACATCGTTAGCATCGGCTATTCCAACATTGGGAGCTGCCGGGCCCATTGGAATCGCAATCGGGGTAATTCTAATATTCTTGGACTTGTTCGGAATTTTCGGAGACTGTCACGATGAAACCCAAACCGAAACATTGTACGATTACGTCATCAACTTGCCCGGAAGCGGAGATTCGAACGGGGGAACGACGAATTATCTTCCTCCCGACGCGCAGAGCATTGTATTGGATGGAACGAATGATGTTTCGGCGGCATGGGATTTGGAGGTAACAAACTATTACGACAATAGCGGCACCACACAACAAGACGTTGGAACGGTTTTTACGAACAATTCCGGAATCGCGCAAAACAATCCCATTTTTGCCATTGGAGAATTTTCTGCCACAGAACACATTCACGGAGACGAAGCCCATGGAGGCAATGCCGCTGTCGAATGCGACAATGGAAACTTTGGAACGTACTGGATTGGCGCGGCAGACGACCAAGGCGCTTGCTCTCCGGCTTCGGACAAGACGTACACGCAAAAAATCCACTTGAAATTCAAAACCCAAGAAACGTCGCAACAGATTCCACAAACCAATTTCGACACCTACGCGTGTTCTTCGGGAAACTTGTTGGGAGTCACCGGCCCTGGCGCCAAGCCGCAAATCAAATTGAATTGGAACTGGAGCAACCAGGACGGGATTTCGAAAACCCAATGCGATGTGAACAATGCAAATGGAGTGTATTGCGATGCGACGCAATTCAACATTGAATTGGTCAAAAAGTTGAAAGACTTGGATTCATTCCTCGCAGAAAACAGCTACTTTGCCGGAGTCTGTCCATTGAGTTCTGACGAGAACGCGCAAAAGCAGACCAACGACCAAACCAAAACCCATACTGTTGGGGCTGCGACTGTTGGAATATCGAGCTTTTCGAGTTTGTACGATAGCGGCAAAATCACGTTCAATTACACGATTGCCAACAACGGAAGCAAACCAACGGATATCAACTTTGATTTGAACGTGTACAATTCGCAGTTTGACGGATTTTCGAGCGTGGAAAGCGTGGCCGGAACCCCGTACCATTACAACACGATTTTAGCCGGGGGAGTTTCAAAAAGCGGAAGCGTTTCATTCACGCTTCCGGCCGACACGTACCAGGCGAAATTCTTGCTTTCGGGAGACGGAAATGTGGCTTTGGATTCGTATTCCGACTCCATTACGTTCGTCATTTTGGAAACCGACACGTCTTTGATAGACGCGGGATACAATTGTTCCACGTTGAGACAGACGACGGACTTGACGGGAAAGCCCATCATCGACTATTTCGTCGAAACTGTAGGAGAAAACAACGTGCACTGGACTGCGGAAGTTCCCAACAAGCAGGCGTTGAACAACTTGTTGAAATTTGACGCGTATTTGATGGCGGACGGGTATTCAAACGATTTCAAGAAAGACTTCACTCAATACTACACTGAAATCAATTTCGCGGACACTTTGCCCGACTTTTCCAACAAGTGGAAAAATTATTTCGACTCGAATTATTTGCTCTACACGCAAAAGTACTATTCGAGCAATACATTGTCTTCTCCAGGAAAGTACCAAGTGGAAATTCAAGGCATTTTCGGAGACGATTGGAGATTCTTTGCCAGCGATTCCAACGCGACTCCCGTGGCCGTAGTAGGAATCGTGTTTTACAAGTTGGAAGATCCGAAAAACAATTCGCCGTTCTACTCTCTCCCTTTAGACGGTCTGGTCGGCATTGAAAGCGGGGGAACTTCTTTCAACCGTCAAGGATATGGCGTGAAATTCGTGAACGAGAACGGCGTGTTGTACATCGACAACCAGAACAATCCCTTGAAAACCTATACGGATTCGGGAAGCAATGCCACACAAACCTTGAACACCCAAGAGTTGTCGGACTTGGGCGCGTTAAATTCCAACATTTCGACGCGCGGAGACGTGTTGAGCGTGGAAAACGATTCCGGAACGTTTAAACTCGACTGGAGTCCCGCGTTTGCGACTCCGGTATTGTTGAAATATTCGAGAAGCGATACAACAAGCGACCCGTTCAGCGCGTTTTACACGTTCACGGAAGATAGCGTTCCCAAGAATGTGGGAAACACGCTCACGTACTGGGACGGGGCGGGAAACTGTCTGGACTATTCTGGACTTCCTGTCATTCAACAATGGGCGCAGACTCCCGATCGCGCGGCCACGTCAAGCGATGCGGTGGCAGCGTGGCAAACTTCGTACGCGGCAGACTGGGAAAAGGCGGAAGTTTCCGGGGACGTGTACTTGCGCAGCATCTTCTATTCGAACCGAAATTCCACAAACTCGTTGCAAATCGATTCTCCTATTGAAAGCGCGCAACTGAATACTCCGGACGCGAAGGGAACGGTTGTGGGGTTGAACGGGATTTCGACCATGAAGCACAACCGCCAAGGTTCGGGAAGTTCTGACACGATTTACAGCGTGCAAGACGTGTTTGATTTAGTGGATCAAAACATTTTGTGTGTGACAGACAATGGGGTGAAGAGCCGGTATTGGTGGAACCCGCAAACCATTTTCAAGCAGGGAGCAACGTACAACATTCACTCCATCACGCAAGGTCTCGAAGCCGGAAACAGTTGTATCGGCTATTCGAACTGAATCGGCGGGTGTCGAAACTTTCGAAGGGTTGAAATAGCCTTGGAATGCGGACGCTCTAATGCGGTTTGAATGGATTGAATTTTCCAAGCACGCGCTGGTTCGTTCGAAAGAGTGGCAGTACGATGCGGACACAAAAGAAGTTCTGGAAAAAGGGTTTCATTGTATTTCCGATCGAGACCCTTCGTGCAAACTATGCATTTATAAGGTTCGAGAACAGTATTTTACGTTGGTGTGTCGGGAAATTGGAAAGGGAGTCTTAATCATTACATTGCACCATTCCAACCCGAAAGAAATCAAAATGGCAGAAGGGAGATGGAAGCTGTGAAGTGTTTCGTTTGTGGAACCGGAAACTTGGTTCGAGCAAAGTCCACTGTCGAATTCTATCGCGGAAAAATCGTCGTACGTGAAGTTTTGTGCAAGAAGTGCGACAATTGCGGTGAAGAATTTTTCTCCGAACAAACGCGCAAGAGAGTGTCCAAAAGGGTGGACGAAGCCAAAAAGGCGCTGAATGCCTCCGCAATCGTGAAGAGCGTGAGCGTGTAGACGAGATGAAATTTGAATACAATCCAGATGCGGATGTGCTGCTCATCCGGTTGAAGCGCAAAAAGCGTGCCTATGGGGGCATGGTTGAAAATTTCATTCTGCACTACGACAAAAAAGGCGAAGCCGTCGAAATTGAAATTCTGAACGCGAAAAGCGCGGCTTCGAAAATGGTTCAAACAATCCTTGACGGCAAGAAAGCAAAAACCGCTTTCGCATGAAAGCAGCTTTTTATACCTGAAACAGCGTCTATTCTAGCATGCTCTTCCCGCTCGACTTTGTCGGAGACTGGATGTTCATCATCCAAATCTTTCTACTGTTGAGCATCATGAGTTTTGTGTTGAACCATTTGGGAAAAGGGCCTTTATCCGTGGTCGTCATTGGCGTGACGGCCTTTTTCGTTTTTTTCATCATTCCCGCGCTCTCGCAAGCTGTGTTCATTGTTTACATTTTACTCTTTGCCGGAGTGTCGAGCGTGTTGATTGACTTTTTCTTCATCACTGCCGGTGGACAACCCCAACAGCAAGGAGAATTCGAAGAGCCGGACGTGAACGGTCTCGACATCAAAGAGCGTCGAGAAAAAATGGAACACGCCCACCACGCGCACGCCGCCCAACAAGCTTCCGGCATGGTTCGCAATCTGTTGAGGCGTTAATAAACATGAACCAAAGCGGAAATGTAGTTGTTTTCATTCTCATCGGCTTTGCCATCATCCTGTTGCTCCCTCCCTTGATATTGTACTTGGTTCCCGCAGCCGACATCTTGTTCCGCATTATTGCAGTCTTCATCATTTTTTCCACAGTTCGCGGTTATATCGGGGATGGAACCATTACTTACATCATCAGCGCGATTTTGATTTATTTTTTAGTGTTCAAATACGCATACATTTTCGCTTCCGTGTACGTCTTTCAAATGTTGTTGGCAGTTTCATTCACTTCGGTCATTATTTGGGGAATTGGAACGCGAATGAAGGGATAAGGTAAAAAGGAGATTGAAAACTAAAGGGAAGTTGAAAATGGAAAAGGAAGGTAATAGGAAACTACGTTTCCTATCGTAGGTGTCTATCATGCTGGACATTTTTGACAACATTTGGATTGCGTTGACCATTTTCGCCTTTGTGTGGATTTTTTCGTGGGCCAAGAGCAACATGGGAAGCGCCAAAATCGCATTCGTGTTCGCCATCGTCATTGTTTGGATTACCTTCTATTCTTATCCGGAATTGATTTGGGCGGGAGTGTTTTTGTTCTTGCTCGCAACTTTCGGAAAAGAAGTCATCGAAAAAGCGGATTTATTTTCGAAAAAGTGAACCCAATATGGCAGACACGTTTTCATTGTTGACTGGAGTTGTTGTCGTATTTCTTGCCTTTCAAGCCCACCAAAATTGGCTCGTGTTTGGAACCATTGCCATCATGCTGTTGACGATGCGAGATTGGAGCACTACGCTCACGCTTGTTGGAGTCGCGGCTTCGTTGTACTTGTTCGACCCGCCTTCGGACATTTCAAGCATTGCCTTATGGGCGATTTTGGGCATTGTTGCAATCGGAACATGGGCTTCCTTGCGCAAACAACCCGAACCTTCTTTGCCGGATTTGTACGGTCTCGAAGGATTGGGAGGATTGGAAGGCATGGACGGAAGGGGAGGCATGCAGTGAAAGCCTTGCTTTTTGGACTCATTGCCTTTTCCCTGACTTTGCTGGCCTTAAACCAGTTCTTGTGGGCAGTCGTGGCCGCCATTGCCGCAGTACTTGTTGTTTTGTACGAGTTCTTGCGCGTGTCGAAAAAGTACGCGGTCCAAGGGTATGAAAACGTGAAATTGGGCTCGCAAAAAGAATGGGAAGAAGTGGAAAAAGCGAAAGGCTCTTGGCCGAAAAGCAGCAAGTTTGTCGGTTATGCGACGGGAGAAGGGGCCAAGCGCACTGCCGAACTCGCTTTTTCTCCGCCCTCTCACACTTTCCAATTCAAACGCGATTTGATTGGCGCTTTTGGCGACGGCGCGAAAAACTTTTGGAAAGAATTCTTCGACATTTTCAAAAAGTGAAATGCGAAGCAAGCACCATCGAGCAATGGCGACCCGATTTTCGCTCTGCGAAAATGGGCCCATTCGCCAACAGGCGAATCGGGAGATGGTGCGCGTTACAGGCGGACGCAACCGCCTATTTCAGGGCTTGCAAGACTTTTTTCAACAACTCTTGCACGGCCGCGCCTTGCGCTTTGAGTTCGCGAATTTCTTTTTGCACTTGTTTGACGCGGTCTTCCAAGTCTGCCAAGGCTTGGCTGTGTTCTTCGCTTCCGGGCAAACCGCCCACTTTTTCGTGCAATTCTTGCAAGGAAGAATGAACTTCTTCCAATTTGTCTTCGTGCGCTTTCAACGCGAGTTCGGTAGAAGAGTCTGCCAATTCTTGCAAGTCGTCTCGTTCGTCCAAGTGTTGTTGGATTTTTTGCACGGCTTTTTCTGCGATTTGTTCGTGCAATGGCTTGGAAGAAGGTTTGGAAACAGGGGCGGGAAGGCCTTTGGCTTTGGAGATTGCAGTTCTACTTTCGGTTTCTGAAATTCCCAAATCTTTCAACGTGCTTTTGACCACATCTTCCGAAATCCCCGAGTCCAACATGCGTTTGACAGTGTCCAACAACAAGGTTTCGTCCATTTGCATCTACCTTTTTAAACGCGGAAAGCGTTGAAAGTAATACAGTTCGAGGTTTTAAAAGGGTAATAGGCGTGGACGCGAAAAAATTTGCCAAAGGGCCGTGGAGCGAGTTGTTTTCCGGCACTTTCCAAGAACAAGAAGTGCAGTGCTTGGAAAACAAAGACTCTTTCCTCCTCACCCTTGTCTTGGACAAGTCGGGAAACAAGACTTTGGGAGCGGTTGTAGAATTGTACTTGTTGTATGCCGCGCGTGGAGAAGTGGAAGCGTTTTGCGAAACCCTGCCCCGGCATTTGACGGCACTCTTGCACCATTCTCCCAACCAAACTTTGAAGTACTTCGTCCTCGGAATCGGGCCGGGATATGCGCAGTGGAACGAAAAAGCAGTCAATGCCGAGTTGGAACGCCAGTATAACAGCGCCATAGAAACCGCCCAACTCTTGCAAAGTCTGGCCAAAACCTACGATATTACGCTGACAGAATGGAAGAAAGCGTCGGAAAACGAGAAAGGAGCTTTGCTCGCCCAGCCCTTGCTCGCGCCATTGCTGGCCAGCGCGCAGTACGCGCACGCGGCCGGCGAACCGCACTCTGAAAAAGGCTTTGAAGCCGTTCCAACGTCCGCACACACTGCCATGTTGTTGGGAAAAGACCGGGAAGGAAAGCCGGTCGAAGAGCCTCTCGCCATTTTGTTCAAAAACTGCGTTTCGGGAGGAACCGAAAAACAACGCTTGCAACTCGTTCAAGTATTGTTGGAAGGCACGCTGCTAGCCAATGTTCCCGTATTGTGTATTGATTCTAACGAACGGTTTTCGGCCATGGCCACTCCTACTTTGGACCGGGAAAAATTGCGCTTGTACGGAGTCAATTTCGAACCCATTGGATTTCCCTTGCAAACCTTCCATCCACTCCAAGAAATCAAAGTGGAAACGGGATTGTTGAGCGCCGACCAATTGAGCGAATTGTTTGGATGGGGCGGAGGCGAAAAAGTAAACGCCATTCAAGCCGCGTTGGAACGAAAGCCGAAAAGCATTGCTGAAACCGTATCTTTCTTGCAACAAAAAAGCGTGCAAGGCGATTTCACGGCTTTCGTGCAAGGACAAAGTGTTCGAATTTTGCAATTGCTCGACAAACGATATCCGGGATTTTTTGCGGGCTCGAACGATTTTGGCGAGCTTGTTAAACCGTGGACGCGCGCGATTGGAAGAGTGGGAGTGGCGAGCGTAAAGGGATTGGATGCACGGCAAACCCTGCTATTGTCCCATTCCCTTGTAAAGGGAATGTTCGAGCGCGTCAAATCCCAGGGAGAAACGTCCAAACCGCGCGCCATGCTCGTATTGCCAGAATTTTCTCAATGGCTTCCCAAAGGACGCACGTTGTTGCACGAAGAAATCTTTCAAAGCTTGAAACAAGGCGCGCAATACGGTTTGGGATATATTGCCAGCGCCGAGCACGAGAGCGATTTTCCGAAAGAATTGGAAGACAGTGACGCGTTTTTCGGCATCATCGAAGGCGAAGACGTTGGACTGCGCTTGAAAGACAACAAACAATACCGGTTCTTGGTCAGACCGCCCCTCGCCAAAAAAGTGGAATGAATACGCAGTTTTTCACACCTTTCTTCGAAGGCGCTCGTATTCGTCCCTCGAAATTCGCGCTTGTTTCAAAATATCGGACAACAAGCCGATGTCGAGGTCTTCGTTTCCGTGGACGGGAACCACGGTTTTTCGCCCGTCCGGATGAATGTAACGGACGTGGCTGCCGACTTGGTGGACACGCTGAAACCCAATTTTTTCCAATAATTTGCACAATTCTTTGCCCGACAGCGTAATCAGTCGAGGCACGGGAATCAAATCTGAACTTCGACGGTTTGGACTCCGACCAGCTTCAACGGCGAAGGCTTTGTCTTTTCAGCTTCCAAACAAACGCGGATGGCTTCTTTCACGCGCGACATGGCCTGCTCGACGGTTTTTCCCTGCGTGTAACACCCTTGGATGTCGGGAACCTTGGCCACGAACCATCCCGAAGCGCCCTTCTCGATGAGCACGACAAAATTGTACACTTTCTTCTTCTGCATATCCGAATACTATGCGCGCTTTGCATTTAAACTCCTTTCGCCCCACCCATCCAGAATCTTTCCCCAGCCTGCCTAAATTGCATTCATTTTCCGAAATTTCCGCTTTCCCAAAACAGGCGGAAAACGCCGAAAACGTTATATATCTTTTTGTAGTACTTTTGATAGGTGGTATAATGGGAGAAACTCTTGTAAGATTGGAAGGCGCGCAAGAGATGATTTTGGACAAGCTCGTTGAGGCGGGAATCTACAAGACGCGGAGTGAGGCCATTCGCGCGGGAGTATTAGGACTGGGAAAAGAATACGGCATGTTTAAAACTTTGCAAGACGTGGAAGACGAGCTAGCCGTGCGGAAGATGGAGAAGATTTCGCGAGAGATTGACAGCGGAAAGCGGAAAGTGTACACCGAAGCGCAAGTGAAGAAAAAATACGGCTTCAAGTGATTCCCGTGTATACGCTCGAGTTTGCGGAAGATTGGGACCAATATTTTGTAAAACTCGACAACTCCGAACAAGAGCGCGTTTGGAAGAAAATACAACAACTAAAAACCCTTTCTGGCGCGAGGCACTTGCGCCATGGCAAACCCTTCTTTGTCGTAGAAGCTGGACAATACCGCGTCTGCTACAAGCAAGAGGGAAAAAAGCGGACTGTCGAATTCGCCGGCAACCACAAACAATACGAAACATGGTACAAACGACAATGACCCAAAAACGGTTTCCTTCACACTTTTTCGGACACTATTTTGCCCTCTTTATAAAGCAAAAAAAAAAAACGAATTATTATATACTCGAAGCGCTTCTTCTAAGCATGAAAGGGGTTCGACTGGTTCTTCCACTGCTAATCATCGCAGCGTTCATCATTATCGGATGCATTCAATCTCTGGAAGGACAAGCGACTGCATCCAATCCTGTCGTCATCGTTTCT
>CAZHUN010000033.1:0-1734 GCA_964535725.1 uncultured archaeon | reverse complement strand
GCCTTCGACTTTGGCTTTTGGCATTTCTCGAATGACGAGTTCTTTTGGCTTGTCGCTTGGAAGGACTAAAAGTTCTGTTCCTTTTTGCCAACCGGTCAAGCGAATAAAGCTTTTTGGAATCGAGATTTGGAAAGATTGGCCGTTGTCTGGGAGTTTGACCATGTTTTCACCATTGGTTTTTTATTAAACAAAAGATAAGGAATACTGCGGTAATAGGCTAATAAAAACGGCCACCGTTTGGAAGAATTGGGGATTTTAGTAAAAGCCCTGTGGGGGCGAATATTCTTTTCAGAAAACTATCAGACTTTGTTTTTCCGCCCGCCGAGTTTGTTCAACTTTTTGTTGCGAATTTTGTTCAGCTTTCGGTCGATTCGTTCTTTGGAAAACGTTTCCTTTTGGCTGAAATTTTTTTCCGCGATGTCCGTTGCTTTTCGGAGAATGTTGACGATGCAATTTTTGGCGTCGATTCTGCGGGCGAATTTTCCGTACGCGCTG
Organism: uncultured archaeon; assembly: GCA_964535725.1. Classification (GTDB taxonomy): domain Archaea; phylum Iainarchaeota; class Iainarchaeia; order Iainarchaeales; family UBA10191; genus CAZHUN01. Next base: position 1,239 of record CAZHUN010000033.1, on the reverse strand, counting down.
ATTCCCTCCATGCGCGCCGCATAGGCTGTGTTGAAATCGTTCTTTCGAACGGCGTTTCTGAATTTTTGGTCGAATGCGATGAGGTTCAATACCGCGGATTGTTGCAAAAAAGGCTCGACGTGGAGCGCGGCCGAATAGCCTTTTTTGGTCAACCCTTGCGTTATGTGGGAAGAATGAGTCGCGCCGGTAATGACGAGAATTTCTCCTGCGGGTTTCTGTTTTCGGAGGAACTGGTCGATTTTGGAAACGTAATCGTTTTCTCGCAATTCGTTGATGTGCACATATTCTTTGTAAAATTCCATTCTTTCTTGCATTTTCATCTTTTCCATGACAATCCCCATTTCCAAATTCAAGCCAGAATGTTCTACAGGAACCATTCGAAGGTTTTTTCCTTGCGTATTGACAGCGAGTTCCAAGAGCGCCATGTGCCCGCGAAACGCTTCCTGACTCAAATGGCTTTCGGCGACAAGGGATTCCAATGTCCGGCCAAATTCGTCCGGACTGGCGTGGAAGAATTTGAAAAACCCGTTGCCACGTTGCGGGTCCATTTCTAAAAAAACCGTCGTTCCGGGTTTGGTGGAATGTTGGAGAAAGTCCGAGACTTCCTTGTGCAATATAGAAATCACGTCGTGCGCCCACGGAATTACTTTGACTTGTCTTGAGTTGGCCATTCAAACCCATAAAATAATGATTTTGGAGAATAAATGGATTGTTGCTCTCCGCCTTCCTTCCGCGCGCTCCATTAGCCTATTTATTCCTTGCGGGATTCTTTTTTTACATGCAGTTCTTGTGGAAGTATTTGAAGCCGCACAAGGGAATGCTGGTTCTCGCGCTGGTTTTGGCCACAATCAACCAAGTGTTTTCGCTTCTGGATCCCCAAATTTTTCGCTTGATTATCGACAATTATGTTTCGAAGGCCGGAACGATTTCGACCGACGTTTTCCTGCAAGGCGTTCTATTGTTGTTGGGCGCTTCGGTTTTGGTGGCGTTTGTTTCGCGCGTGGCGAAAAACTTCCAAGACTATTACGTGAGCAAAATCACGCAGCGCGTGGGAACGGACATGTACGCGCACAGCGTCGAACATACTCTTTCTCTTCCTTATGAAGTGTTTGAAGACCAGCGTTCGGGAGAAGTTTTGCAAAAGCTGCAAAAGGCGCGGCAGGACACGCAAGCGCTGATTCAAAGTCTGGTGAGCGTCCTATTTTTGTCTTTGGTCGGTTTTGCGTTCGTCATCGCGTA
>CAZHUN010000032.1:0-12680 GCA_964535725.1 uncultured archaeon | reverse complement strand
GGAATTGCGGGAAACATTTTCGGAATGAAGGCCGTGAAAAACTTGCGCCTGATGGACGTTCGCCTTCCCGAAAAATACGTCAAAAGCTTTCGCGGTCCGCAAAAAGGGATTCCTGGGTTGAGAAAACTCTTCAAAGCGAAGAAACGCCCACTCACGTGCACGGTTCCCAAACCCAAAATCGGTTTTTCGGCCGCGGAACATGCGCACGTTGGATACGAAGCGTGGACTGGCGGTTTAGATTTATTGAAGGACGATGAAAACCTTTCTTCCACGAAATTCAATCATTTTTCGGACAGAGTTAAATTCTGTGCGCGCGAGCGCGATCGGGCGGAGAGAATTACAGGCGAGCACAAGGACGCGTTGTTGAACATTACAGCGGAAACAGATGAAATGAAAAAGCGCGCAAAGCTTGTGGCCGATTACGGTTGGGGCTATGTGATGATTGATGTGGTTACTGTTGGCACTGCCGCAGTTCAAACCTTGCGCGAAACCTGCCAAGACTTGGGCTTGGCGATTCATGCCCACAGGGCCATGCACGCCATGTTTACCAAAAATCCCAAACACGGCATGAGCATGGTTGCTTTGGCGAAAATCGAGCGTGTGATGGGCGTGGACCAGTTGCACATTGGCACTGTGGTGGGAAAATTGACTGGATCCAAAGAAGAAGTGCTGGCCACGCAAGCCGTGTTGACGGAAGAAAAAGTGAAACCTTCCGAGTACTTGGTCGCGCAGGATTGGAGTGGAAGAAAGCCTGTTTTTCCCGTTTCTTCGGGGGGATTGCATGCCGGACTCGTTCCTGCAGTCATGGATATTTTGGGAAGCAATATTGTTTTGCAAGCCGGAGGCGGCGTGCACGGCCATCCAAAAGGGACGCGCGCAGGCGCGAAAGGCTTCGTGCAAGCGATTGACGCGACCATGGAAGGAATTTCGTTGGAAGCGTATGCAAGAACGCACATTGAACTACGCCAAGCCCTCGAAAAGTGGGGCAGTTTGAGGCCGAGGTGAAAAAATGCGCAAACAAACCATTGTCAGAAAAAAACCCAGTTTGCGCCTGAATTTGTTAAAACCAATTTCGCTGGTTTCGAAAGAAACGTGGATCAATGCACACGATTTTTTTCAGGCAGCAACAGAACGCGATATAAACGCGGCCACGTCGAGCAAGCAGTCTCCTCGAGCGAACATGGCCGAAATTCGCGCCGGTGCGGGCATCGAACCCAAGCCTTCGCCTCGAAAAACGAAAAAAAAGGGCAAATAGCGCTATAAGCCTTTTAAACCTAAAACACTGCATTGAATGAGGAGGATGAATTCATGGCAACAGCCAATTTGTTGATTACGCACGATCCGTCGCATGCCGATCATGCGGTGAAAGAAGTGAGAGCGATTTTCAAGGACAACAAAATCAAGGGAACGGTTTCGAAAGGAAAATCGTTGGGGGTTTTGCTCGCGCGCGTTTCCAAGCCTAAAGAAGTGGTGAAAAAACTCGTCAAAGCGTGTGCCAAAAACCCGGCAGTCTTTGCCAGCACGTTCCACTATGTGCCTATCGAAAAATGGGTCAAGGCGAACGTGAAGGCGATGCAAAAGGCCATCAAGCCGTTGGTGAAAAACATCGGAGTGAAAGAATCGTGGAAGCTCGACTTGCACAAGCGGGGTTTGGAAATCGATTCTGTGCGATTGATTCAAGACTTGACGGAAGTGGTGGACAGAAAAGTGGTCGACTTGGAAAAGCCGAAAAAAATCATCCAAGTGCAGATCGTCGGAAAACAGGCTGGAATCAGCGTCTTGTCGAGCGACGAAATTTTGAACGCGGCCGACTACAAGATTTTGCACGGCGCGGCCTTCAAATAGCATGACTTTCGACGAACAGGTTTGGAAACTCCTTTCCCGCATTCCTTTCGGGCGCGTTTCTACTTACAAGGAAATCGCGCGCGTGTTGGGAAATTCCCGAGCTGCGCGAGCGGTGGGAAACGCGTGCAATCGAAACTCGAATGCGCCAAAAGTTCCCTGCCATCGCGTCGTTTCTTTCGATGGCAGTTTGGGAGGGTATGCCAAGGGGGCGAGAGAGAAACGCAGGCTTTTGGAAAGCGAAGGCGTTACGATTAAATACAGGAAAATAGTAAATTTTGAAGACATTATTGTTAGAGCAAGCGAGTTGAAGTAAATGGGAATTTGGGAAAATCTGTTTGGCTCCAAAAAAGAGAAGCCAAAATCGCAGAGCGAAGAAATTAGGGAAAAAAACAAGCAAGTCATCCCAGAGATAAAACAATCCGATATTGAAAGGGTTCGACGCAATCTTGGCATTCTGCCGAAAGTAGTCGAAAAAAAGCCTGTAATACCGATACAATCTCTTCCAGCAAGTCAAAGCAAGTGGCAAAGTGCCGACGTTCTGGCAAAAACAAACGAAGAACCGTCGCTTTCGGCTAAAAATGCGGTGAAAGATGCTTCGCGTGGCAAAGGAATTCAACGTCGAAACAATTCTAATAAACCGAATCCTCGTTTCAAGAACCGTCTTTTCCGACCCTGAACGCGCGCTCCTCCCTTTAAATGCCTTTTTCATGGCTTGCCGTATAGGGAAGGGAAAATGATTATCGTCATGAAAGCCGGCGTTACGCAACGGCAAATCCGAAAAGTCGTGCAATTGATCGAGGGTTCGGGAATGCGCGCTTTCATCAAGGTAGGTGCGGAACGAACCATCATTGGAGCCGTCGGGTCGCAAGAACGCGAACTGAACCCGGATTCGTTGAACGCGTTGGACGGCGTGGAAAGCGTCACGCCGATTTTGAGCAAGTACAAGCTCGCCGCGCGCGAATTCCATCCCCAAGGTTCGCAAATCCGGATTGGAGATGCGGTTTTTGGAGGCAAAGAAATCCCCCTCATTGCAGGCCCGTGTTCGGTGGAGACTGAAAAACAGTTTTTGAAGACTGCGGAAGAAGTCAAACGCGCGGGAGCGAAAGTGTTGAAAGCTTCCCTCTTCAAGCCGCGAACTTCTCCCTATGAATTCCAAGGCTTGGGGAGAGAAGGAATCCAGCTTTTGAAAAAGGCGAGTCGTTTGACTGGTCTTCCGGTAGAAACCGAAGTAATGGACGTGCGCGACGTTCTTCCCATTTCCAGGCAAGTCGACGCCATTCGCATCGGCGCGCGCAACATGCAAAACTATGACTTGCTGCGCGAGTGTGGAAAGGCGAAAGTTCCTGTCATCTTAAAACGCGGCTTAAGTGCTACAGTTGAAGAATTCTTGATGGCAGCCGAGTACATTCTCGCACACGGCAATCCAAACGTTATTCTGTGCGAGCGCGGCATCCGCACTTTCGAAACAAGCACTCGTTTTTCCCTTGACGTGGGCGCCATTCCAGTGTTGAAACAGTTGACGCATTTGCCGGTCATTGTAGACCCTTCTCATGCTGCGGGAAAAAGTTCGTTGGTTGGACCATTGGCGAAAGCGGCCATTGCAGCCGGCGCGGACGGGTTGATGGTCGAAGTGCACCCGCATCCGGAAAAAGCATGGAGCGATCCCTTGCAACAATTGACGCCGGAAGAGTTCAAATCGCTCGTGCACCAACTCAAATCCGTCGCGCATGCGGTCGGGCGCTCGATTTGAGAAACGCTTTTAAATTGTGAAAGACATTCTCGTGCATGGATCCGAGAGTTTGGGAACTCGCCCGCATCGCGGTCGAAAAAGGCGGAAGGGTCAAGAAGAACGATTTCGTGCAAATTTTCGCGGGCCCCGAAGCCAGAGAATTGGTGCTCGCCCTCTACTCCTTGTGCTTGAAAAAAGGGGCGTTTCCAAGCATCCGACTCTCGCTCGAAGGACAGCAGTTCGCGTACTATTCGAACGCGAAAAAGTTCCAGTTGAAACGCTTTCCCAAGCTCGAATTTGACGCGGCGAAGAAAACGGACGCGTACTTTTCCATCCAGTCCGGCACGAACCGCAAAGAGCTCTCGCGCGTGCCCACGTGGAAAATGGCCTTGCGCCAAAAGGCGACTCGCCCGATTCAGAACCACCTCATCGATAAGAGCAATTGGTGCATCCTGCCGTTTCCCAGCAATGCCTTCGCGCAGGATGCGGAAATGTCGTTGGCTGAGTACGAGGATTTCGTGTATTCCGCGACCAATTTCGATTTTTCCAAGCTCAAGCCCAAATTCGAAACTCTGCGAAAGCTCGAAAACAAGACCGACAAGGTACGCATCGTCGGAAAAGGGACTGACTTGACGTTTTCGATCAAAGGCCGGAAGGCCATCAACGACATCGACTGGATGTCCAACATCCCAGCGGGCGAAGTGTTCAATTCTGTCGTGGAAGACTCGGCCGAGGGAGATATTTTTTTCGACTTTCCCGCCGTCTATCAAGGGAACGAGGTGGACGGCGTGCGCCTGCGCTTCCGCAAGGGAAAAGTGGTGGAAGCGTCCGCGGAGAAAAACAACGCGTTCTTGCAGAAAGTGTTGGACATGGACACGGGCGCGCGGTTTTTGGGCGAGTTCGGCTTCGGATTGAATTACGGGATAAAACAATTCACCAAGAACATCCTTTTCGATGAGAAGATCGGGGGAACAATCCACCTCGCGCTTGGGAGATCGTACAAGGAGTGCAAGGGGAAGAACGACAGCATCGTCCACTGGGACATGATCAAAGACTTGCGAAAGGACGGCCGAATCGAGTTTGACGGAAGAATCGTTGAAAAAAAGGGAAAACTAAAAATCTAGACGGCCCCGTTTTTTTTCAACGTGTTTTGCAAGTAGTCCAAGTACATGGAGCGCATGGCTTGCACGTGGCTTTTCGACTTTTTCACGCTAAACTGCTGCAATTGTTTCAAAAAAATATTGGAAGCGATGACTTCGGGAAGAACAACGACATCTGCTCCGGCCTTGTACAATTGCCTGGCTTGCGACAAAGACTTGGTTTTGCCGAAAATGACGAGATTGGAATTGTTCGCTTTTGCGAAAGAGACGAACTTTTCCGCCAAAAAAATGTCTGGAATCGTTACAATCAACGAATACGCGTTTTCGATGCACGCTTTCTGCAACACTTCGTGCACGGCCGTGCTCGCATACAGGCAAGGAATGCGATTTTTGTTGCAATACGCCAGCACGTCCGGATCGTGGTCAATGACGACAACAGTTTCTCCTTCCTCTTGCAAGGCATTGAGCACTTGCTTGCCAAACAATCCCGCTCCGACGAGGACAAAATGGTCTTTGATTTTCGCTTCCGGCAAACGGTTCAACGCTTCGAGTTTTCGGTGGAAGAACTTTGCCGAAGCCTTAGAATGGTCAAAAAATTTGCTCGCCCATGCATGAAAGGAATCGCTGTACTTCATCAAATACGGCGTCGCGATGAGGGAAATGGAAATGACGGCCAATGCCGCGCTATAATCTCCCGAACTCAACGCGCCCAGTGCAAGTCCTTGCGAGGCAATGATGAACGAAAATTCGGAAGCTTGGGCGAGAGAAAATCCGACAAACAAGCCGATGCGGTTTCCAAACCCCGCGTACGCTGTGAGAAATCCCAAAATTAATGGATTGAGTACAAAGACGAACAATAATCCCACGGCAAAAACGTGCCATGGAAAGGCGGAAGAGAACACGATTTGCGTGCCAAGGGATACGAAAAAGATGGTGGCAAAAAAATCGCGCAAGCCACGAATGTCTTGCAAGGCTTCGAAACTGTACGGCAAGCGCGAAATGGCCAATCCTCCGATAAAAGCCCCTACCACAATGGAAAAATTTAGTACGCTCGCCAATCCGATGAACAAAAAACAATTGGAAATAATCGTGAGATAAAATATTTCGTTTTGTTTGGCGCTGTACGCGAGCAGTTTGGGCCAAATCGTTCGACTCAAAATCCACGCGAGGCCGAACATGGCCAGCAATCCCACGCCGAAAGAAATGTAAATAGAAGGATTGAACGCGTTTTGAAAGTTTTGCAACACTGGCAAGGCGATTACTGCCAACAAGTCTTGCACCAACGCGATTCCGATAATGAGCTTTCCTTCGACGCTGGACAGTTTTTGCTGTTCGCTCAAAATTTTCACCACTACAATAGTGGAAGAAAATGCGAGAATGAGCCCCCAGTACGTGCTTTCCACTAAAGAAAGTCCGATGCTGTGCATGACCGTCAGTCCGACCAAGGCGGTCAAAAAAACTTGTCCCACTGCAATCAACAAGATGGGTTTTTTGAGCGCGGACATTTTGGAAAAATCGAGTTCAATCCCTACCGCAAACAGCAAAAAAGCCACTCCCAATTCGGCAAGCGTGGAAAGTTCGGGAGACGCTTTCAGCACATTGAATCCAATGGGTCCGAGGACGAGGCCGGCTACCAAATAGCCGAGCAAAAAAGGCTGTTTCAACACTTTCGCCAAATACGCAAACAACGTTCCCGCGACGATGATAACGCCCAAGTCAAACAGCATGCCTTCGATCATGGCAAGCAAGGACAGAGTTAGAGAATAAAAGGCTTTTTGCGTCAGTTTCAGAAATGCGATTACTGAGTGGAAACGAAGCCCAACAGGTCGAGCATTTCTTTCGCCTGGCCGCCGAAGTCGCGAAACGCGCGAAGTGTTTGCGCGCCAAATGCGGTTCGGTCGTCATAAAAGAGGGAATCGTCATCGGAGAGGGATATAACTCGCTTCCGGGAGATGAGACACCCGAAAAATGTTTCAAGGAAGAGCTTCCCCTTGATTTCATCTCCGACCGCACGTGTTGCATCCATGCGGAAGACCGTGCCGTGCGCGACGCCCTGGCGAAATATCCTGACAAGGTGAAAGGGGCTTGTATCTATTTCATTCGATTGGATGATACAGGAAAAATCGCAAAAGCCGGAAAACCCTATTGCACGATGTGCAGCAAGATGACCTTAGATGCGGGATTGAAAGAGTTTGCATTATGGCAAGAAGAAGGAATCAAAATTTACGACACGAAAGAGTACAATGAATTGTCTTTTCGAAACAAGCGTTAGTTCTTCTTCACGACAGGCCCTTGTAGAGTGTCGCTGACGGCGAATCCTTTTTCTTGGATTAGCACGCGCAGGCGATCGGATTCTTTAAAATTTTTGGATTTGCGCGCTATTTCGCGCTCTTTTACAAGCGCGCGGATTTCTATCGGAGTGCTCGCGCGTTCGAATCGGAAGATGTTCAACACGGTGTTGATTTTTTCCAAAAATTTCAAAACGGCTTTTCCATCTTTCTCAGAAACCGTTCCATTGTCCAAATTCTTGTTGGTTTTGGACTGCAATTCGAACAGTGAAGCCCACATTTGCGACACGTTCAAGTCGTCATCAAGCGCTTCTCCAAACGCTTTCTCAGTTTTTTTAACGGAGTTTGCGAGTTCTTTGTCTTCTTTTCCGCTCGCGTGTTGCAGGCGCAATACAAACTCATCCCAACTTTTCAACGATTTTCGCGCCGCTTCGAGTCCGTTCCACGTGAAGTTCAACGGCTGGCGGTAGTGGCCTTGCAAGAGCAAGTAGCGCACTTCCCGGCCGGAATACCCTTTTGCAAGAACATCCCTCAAGGTGTAAAAATTGTGCAAACTCTTCGCCATCTTTTGCCCTTCCACGAACAAGTGTTCCATGTGCATCCAATATTTGACAAACTTTTTTCCAGTAGCTCCTTCGCTTTGGGCGATTTCGTTCTCGTGGTGGGGAAAGATCAAGTCGATTCCTCCCAAATGGATATCAAAAGAAGGCCCCAAAAATTTTGTGCTCATGGCCGAACATTCGATGTGCCATCCCGGCCTTCCCTTTCCCAAAGAAGTTTCCCAAAAAACCTCGCCATCTTCTACGCTCCACGCCTTCCACAACGCAAAGTCTTGCGCGTTTTCTTTCGAATATTCGTCTTGCTTGACGCGCGCTCCCACCTTCAATTTAGAAATTTGCAGTTTGGACAATTTTCCATAATCTTTGAACTTTCGGATGTTGTAATAGACGCTTCCATCTTCTCCCTTGTACGCAAACCTTTTCTTTAACAAAATTTCAATCATTTGTACCATTTCGGGAATGGCTTCGGTCGCGAGAGCGATGATGTCCGGCTTTTCGATTCCCAAAGACTGCATGTCTTCAAAAAACGCTTTCACGTACTTGTCCGTGAATTGTTTCAATGGGATTTTTTCCGCTTTTGCTCCATGAATGGTTTTGTCATCCACGTCCGTCAAGTTCATGACTTGTTTCAGCTTGTATCCGCGAAATTTCAAATAGCGCCGTAGCAAGTCTTGGGACGTGTACGTGCGAAAGTTTCCCAAGTGTGCGAAGTTGTACACAGTCGGACCGCAATTGTACATGCGCACTTCTTTTCCCTTCAACGGCTTGAACTGTTCTTTCTTGCGCGAGAGGGTGTTGTAGAATTGGAGCATCAACCGCCTCCTTTCTTCCATTTTTTGAATTGCTCGGCGATGAAAAAAATCGTCAACGCCTTTTCTTGGGCGAGGGAAATTGAAATGGACTCCGAGTTTTGAATGGATTTGATTTGGGCGGAAGCCGTCTTCGACCATTCTTTAATGAGCGGTTCTGCAACGTTTTTGTGTTGCAAGTATTTTATATAAAGGTTCAGTCGGTTGTTCAACAAAAATTGTACATTGTTTATTCGAAGGGTATTTCCTGGAAATAATCGCAAGTTTGCACGGGGTTGCGTTTCGAGTTGGTCGATTTCTCCCATCAACCTTCCCACTCGCACGTTGAGCAGGTTTTTTTCCTCGGATCGCTCTTGGTAGGAAATTTGGTTAGAGCTCTTCAGTTGAAACAATTCGAGTTCGGTTTGCTTCTTTTCTTTCTTCTTTTCCTCGAGCTTGGAAGTGTCTAGTTTGTTAACGGCGTTAAGCAATCGCCGGATTTTTTCGTGTCGCGTAAAAGGCATACTAGTATCATTTTGCGAGGGTTAAAAAATATGCCTGAAAGAAGGGCCAAAAAAAGGCCGTTCACTTGACTCTCATCTCTCGCCCTCGTCGATCAAGGGCGTGCGCACGCGGGGCATTTTCACGTCGAAGTGGGGAATGCGAAAGTCGAAAAAAGGTCGAACAAGCGAAAGTTGCTCCACGGATTAAATTCTTTCAATTGCAAAACCTTCAATCGTCTTCTTGAAAGTCGTCTTCTTCTTCGAAATATTTGGCGCTCTCTTTTTTTAGGACAAATTTTCCGCGCTTGACTTCTATAATGCACGAGGCTCCGCATTCCGGACACTCTACAGAATCGCCTTCGTCGTACGCGTTCTTGTCCAAGTCGAATTCTTCTTTACAGTCTGGACACTTGACTTTCATAACAACCGTGTGCTGGGAGAAACCGTTAAAAAACAAGACGGAAGGCCGCATTCGCCACATACGTGACGACAATTTCTGACAATAGGAGCAAAATAACCAAAATGGCCAGGTTTTTGAACACTGTCGAGTTCGTGTTTTTGGCAATAATCAAGTACAGCACGTACAACGAATACGCTCCCAACAGTATGGCCGCCAACACGACCAATAGGGCCACGACGACTGGACCGTTCAAAAACGTGTTGTACACGGCATTATACAATTCTGTCGTCGTCAAAGTTCCACGATTGGCTTGTTGGAGAATTCCAGTCGCGGACGGAAACAACAACAATAGTAGAATGGCTAGTACGAAAGACAAGGCTTTGATGAATTCGAGCAAAGAAAGCGCGGTAAACGTGGAAGAAAACCTGGCGTCCTTGCTTTTCAATGCTTTTGAAACCCCTACCAGAAACGCGGAAGAGACAATGACGGCCAACAATGCAGTGGCAATGTATTTTCCAATCAAGAGCGGATTTACTCCCAATCCAAACCCCCAACTTGCAACCGCCAACAATATCCATTGCAACAAAATGAGGCCAATCGCGTACGCGTAATTGGGAAAGTCGAACGCCCCTTGCAAGGCCATGCGCGGTTTGGAAAAGACTTGAAACGGGTTCAAGCCAGACACGTGCTCTAACGGCATACGAGAGGCTTGAAGGCCCAAGACGTATTTAAAGGTTCACTCCCAAGGCTGCGAGAAGGAGAAGAAAAAGAAAAGAAAGCGCTGTGCAGGAATAGAGGTGTTTCACTCGTCAGAGGTTTCTTCTGCGCCACCGGAATCTCCGGCATCGTCGTCAGAATCGTCGTCAGAATCCGCATCGTCTTCGTCCGGCTTCCAATCGCCTTCAGAATCGCCGTCGTCGTACTCGAGTTCGAAAATCTTCATGGTATAATGCACCTCAAACTGCGTATCTGTCTATAGCTCTAACAATGGCTTTATAAAACTTGTAGCGTCCAACGCGTTATGCGCCCCACTTGCAATGACAGTAATTGCATTGCACTCACTAGATGCGTTCAAGCTGAGAATGATATGCCCAGGGACCGGTGCCGGCCATTGTGAATTGGATTTCAAAGATAGTTAGTGATGACGGAACAAAAAAGTTGGTGTTCTCTTTGATTGGAATAAAAAGGATCTACGAAGATTATTCAAAGACGGATGGATTCAGGATTCTTGTTGACCGGCTCTGGCCTCGAGGCATGTCCAAGGCAAATGCAAGAGTTGACATGTGGTTAAAGGAGATTGCACCGAGCAATGAATTACGCAAATAGTTTTCCCACAATCCAAAAAGATGGCCATTATTCCAGAAAAAATACATTGAAGAGTTAAAAGAAAAAAGTGATTTAGTAAAAAAAATTAAGCAATTGGAAAAAGAAAACAAAACCATAACGCTCTTATTTTCTGCAAAAGACAGAGAACACAACAATTCGGTTGTATTGAAAAATTACTTGCTTAAATAAAAATAGAGTGCAGGGGGAGAGATTCGAACTCTCGAAGACACTAAGTCACCAGATCTTGAGTCTGGCGCGTTTGACCGCTTCGCTACCCCTGCATTTTGGTTGTTTAAAATAGTGGCACGATGGCTTTAAAGATTTGTCATGATTAATGGGCGCGATAGACGAGTTCGAAACGATTTTCCTTCTTTTGATAGACGCGCAATTTTTTGACTTCGACCAATACCCAATAACCTTCTTCTTTCAGGCTTTGCAAAATGTTTTTTTGCGCGATTTCCCTTCCTTCATGCGTGAAATAGAATGTCAGGTTGGCGGTGCGCGCGATGTCGAATTTTTCCTTCAACGGACCTTTCAAAATGTCGTGTTCGAAATACATCGCGTGTCCTTTTTTTGGAGTCCCTTGAAGAGAAATGTCAAATCCTTGAACCTTTGCGAACTTTTGCAATGCAACGGCCATTTCTTCGGTTGTTTCGCCGCGCGCGCATCCAATATCGGCCACTTTGGCGTCTTTTTTTCCTTTCAATAATTCGACAATCTTCTGGTCGATGCCCTTCAACCTGTTTTTAAAACTCCAGCGCGGCACATAAGCGTTCATGGCTTCGGAAAATGCCATTTTGGCTTGCGAAGACTGCAAAATTAATCTCAACCGGCTTATGGGAGAAATGGCCTCGGTTTGATGGGTTTCGAACGCGCTTTTTTTCAACGCGATTGGAACAAAATGAAACGCGTGTCCAATCGCATACGCCAGCGCATTGGCCATCTGTTTGGGTTCGGCTTTCAAGCCCGACGCCATTCGTTCTTTTGCAATCGTTTCCAGGCGACTTTTCAAGCCCGAATATTTCGAACTTTTAGCCAGCAAACGTTGGACGGCCAGCGCATAATTGAGTTTGGAAAGCGACTGATTGGATTGTCGATTCATGTAAGAATGAAACAAGATTGTTCTATATTAGGTTATTCGACGAGCTTGGTCTGTTTTTCCTTTTTGCCGTTCTTCTTTTCAATCATCGAAACGCCTTTCTTCCACGCGCCCGAAGAGAGCGTCGTGTGTTTGACGTTGAAATCATTCAAGATTTTGTCGATGCGCGCGTCCATTTCTTTCTGCCATTTTTCGCTCGTGCTGCGAAAACCGTCGTCGATCAAATACTTTGGCGTGTTGCGGATTTTGAACACAAAATCGTACGAAGACATCCAGTATTTGACGACCGAATCCAATTCGCGCTTTTCCTTGTGCGCGCGTACGAAATACGCGTAATTGTCCATCACTCCGCGGTCGCAAATCACGATATCATGGTCTTTCTGTGCCTCGATTTCCCTCACCATTTGACTGAATAGCACCCACGCTTGCGCGTCTTTCGTGGTTTTTTCGTGCAATGGCAGCGGGCAAGAACGCGCGACTTCGTCCACGACAATGACATTGGCGCCTTTTTGCAAATAGTGGTTGTGCAATTGGTTGCAAAAATACGTTTTTCCGATTCCAAAACTTCCGATGACCGCAATTTTCATTCCCAAAAACCCTTGCAAAGTCAGGAGCGAAACTTGTAAAAAGACGAGCGCGGCGGCCAGTGCCACTGAAAGTGGCACGCCGGATTCGCCCTACGGAATGGGCGAGCGCGGGGGACGCGACCTCAATCGACAATTCACGTCAGTAAGTAGTTTTCAATCAGAACCCATCAACTGTGTTTTATAAGAACAAAGAAGTATTTAGCGTTTTCGCTTTTTGGAATGGAGAATGACTAAAATTACAGGTTGAACAATTCTTTTGCGCGTTCTATCCCGACTGCAAAATCCGTGTCGTTTACGAATGGTTTGAGCTCTCGGAGTTTCCGTCTCGCGTCATCTTCTTGCATTTCGCTGTTTTTTCTTAGCCAATAATATGATGCGATGATTTCAAGCTGACTTGCTGACGGGTCGAACTTTTTGATCTTATGAATTAGGCTTTTTTCATGTTCGTCTAGTTT
>CAZHUN010000031.1:0-11919 GCA_964535725.1 uncultured archaeon | reverse complement strand
GGTTTGCAAGTTTTCCAAACTCTTGTTGTTCTCTTGCACGCACGTCGTATACTTCACTTTTTCAATCGCCTGATAGGCCACTAACAAAACAAAACTCATCAACACTACGGCCACCATCAATTCGAAGGGGGCGCTCTCCTGGCCTCGCCCATTCCGTAGGGCGAATCCGGCGTACGACGCTCGCTTCGCTCGGTCATACTTGCTTCGCATGGAACCACTTCACTTTCCCGTCGAAGGACCGGGAGTTTGAGAAACCAATTGCTGGCTGCGGCGGAACTGGGGTTTGATTAACGCGATTAACAACAAAGAAGCGATCAAAAAAACAATCAACATGTACAGCGAGTTCATTTCCGACGCGGCGCGCTCTTCCTTCAACAAGGTTTTGATTCCAGGCATATACTAAGGCAACACAGAGGTTAAAGTAGTATAAAAAGCTGGTCATTATTGTTTGCGGATGGCGACAATACAACAGGTTCCAGTACCGCTCGAATTGCAATTGTCAGTCCACGCACTCGAACAGTCGTTTGTCCAATTCGACGCTCCCGGGTTCAAATCTTCGTTTCCTTGCAACGTGTCGGCAATTCGCGAACTATCGTCGCACAATACAGAGAGTTTGGCGCGAAAGGTTCCCGATCCGATATAGGTGACGATTCCGTCCGAATTTACTGAAAACTTGGACGCATTGGTCGCATCTCCGCTCGAAACACACACTTGTTCCGAAACCAAGTCCGCGTTCTCTGCCAAAGTGGACGGATTGAGTTGGGCTTGGTTGGAAAAAGAAACCAAATTCGATTGCAACAAGGATCCAGTTCCCGTCGAATACGCTTCCTTCAACTTGGCCGTGGCCAAGTCAGAAGGGCTTTGTCCAGGGATAATCGGACCGCTTTGAATAATGCTCAACAATACCGTCAAGATGACTCCGGCAATGATAGCCGAAATCAGCAACTTGAAAACGTCAAACGTTTGTCCTTTTTCGTTTCGAAACAGCATACAATCAATGTGAAGGCAAGAGGGAGTATTTATACGTTTTGCTTTGGAATGGCGGGGCTATTTGAGTTCTAATCCGAAAGAGACGATGCACGAAATGTCGCATTCTGCCATTGTAGAGGGAGAACATTTGAAGTAGGCGGATTGTTCAAAGCTTTGCTTGATTTGGATGGAATTGTTTTGGATGATTTGAGCGGAACTGTTCAGTCCTTGGATTTCAAAACATTGTTCGGAAACCGTAGACTGAACGGCGAGAGAGCGAGGGGTTATGGTTAGTTCGGGAAAAGTACAGGAAGCGACTTTGATGACAGAACCGTCGGGAGAGTTGACCGCGCTTTGCAATCCTTCGACAAAACGTCGCTCACAAACGGATTGGCGGAGCTTGTCTAATTCTGTAATCACTCCCAAAATGATTCCCAACACGGCAAATGCAAAAATGATGGCAATCAGCAAGTCGTAGCCTTCAAAATATTGACCGCGTTCGTTCATCGCATCATCCTGAAAAGCCGGTCACGAGCGAACCAGAGATTAGCGCGGCGATCATGAAACACAAAATGGCGAGCGGGAGAGCGCGGGCCAAGTTCAAGCGCATGGTCAGTTCGTTGTCTTCTTCGATTTTGACTGTGAAATAGATCATAATGATGACGATTTCAATTACGTATAATGCGACGATGAGCTGGAATTGTTCTGGCGTGGCCAACTGTTTGAATTGTTCCAACGGCATTCCGAAATTGGCGTTGATGGAGGAAAAGCCGCCTGGGTTTCCAACATCGGAAAGGTTCGAAGATTGACTGAGCGATACATTGCTGCCAATTACTGCCATGACGACTTTTTGCAGTCCGACCGTCACTCCCAAAATCAATGGACCAATAAAAATGGACAGCAATTTCATCATCGAAGTAACATCGTACACTAATGTTTTCAAAGTCTTGTTCACGTTGTCGGCGTTGGTCAATTGTAATGAAAGGGAAATGAGGGTGCGCGCGGCAACGTTGACTCCGAGAGGGACAGAATCGACTAACAATCGCATGCTGCTGCGGATTGTCGTGGAAGGATTGGCGCGCAAACTTCCCACTTGAGGGTCGAAGACTGCCGCTTCCAAGGGCATTCCGAGAATTTCAATATTGCGGATGGTCTTGTCGAACAATTCTTGCGAGACGATGTAGGTAGGAAGAAAATCGCGCGCGTGCTTGAGCGCTTCTTCGACGGGTTTGTTTTCTCCCATGCGCGAAGCAAGAATGTATAACGCTTCGCGGAACTCGCTCTCCATTTGCATGATGCGCTGCTGTGCCTTCCGCTTGTAAATGGTCGTATAGTGAAAGTAGAGGAACAATACAAAAGCAATCGTCAGCATGCTGCCGAAGAGCAAGATGGTGTGCGAGGTGTCGTGGCGCGGTTCGATAAAATATTTGGTTTCTTCCAACTGCACTTCTTTGACAGCCACTTCTTGGCTTTTACGTTGATCGAGTTTGGTTTGCAGCAAAGAACCGGAAATGCCGGGGGTCGTAGAAAAGTATTGGGAAATTTTGTGGTCAACGTCCAACACTTTTTCGCGCGTGTGATCTTGCAAGAGGCAATAGTCTCCATTGTCGGTAGGATACAAACAAAGTCCGGGAAGGCCGACGCCGTACGTGCTCAAGTAATTCGAAGCGCCAACTCCGACCAAAAGAGCGATGACCAACAGCGCGCGCAAATCGACTGTTCCCCCACCAACACGCGCCTGCCATTTTTTGGGAAGACCGGGATAGTTGTCGGGAATTTTGGGCGGTTCATACGTGGGAGGGCGTTTTTTGACAATGTTCAATGCGAAAAACAAGGCCATTCCGGGAATGGCAATATTGTACAACAAAATGAGGGTCAAGGGCTGGGCGATGGGCGAACTGGCAAACGCGCTTCCGACGGGAAGAATAATGACGAGAATGAGGGGGAGCAGAATGCCGATGTAGAACAAGGTAATGGCGGGTTGGGTCAAATCGCGCGCGTACCCTTCCATTTTCACGCGAATGCTTTCCAACACGTCGGACATGACCTTGTCCAACAACATATAGCGTTTGGCTTCGGAATCTTCCAACACCGAAGCGCGGATCATCATCAACGCTTGCTTGAATTCAGAACTATATTTACCCCAACGAACTGCCATCGCATCCAAGCCTTCAGTAAGGGTGTTGTAGGTTCCGATTTGCAATCCCCACAACAAGTCGTTGAATTCGTCGGCGATTTTTCCCCGACCGTGTTGGGCCGCGAATTCTGTCGCTTTTTCTAAATTGGGCACTAATTTCATGCTCATAATCATGTAACCGAGCACTTCCGGAACATAGGTTAGTGCGCGGATTTGCTCTTGCTTGGCCGCGTCCAATGGAAAGCGTTGAAAGTAGTACGCGATTGCCAAAGCAGCAACCGCCAAAGGAAGCAAGGGAAGCGCAATATTCAGCAACAAATCGTCTCCCGTAAAACCGCTCAACAACGGCGCGAGGACGACCGACAAAACAAGGGCGAGAACCAATGCAACCAACATCAAGAACAGCATGGCCAAGTTGGTCGCGGCAGAATGCTCTTGCGGAGAAACATTCCATTGCAAGAATTCGAACGCGTCCTTGTATTCGGACGGAAATTGTTTCACGCTTGTTCCAAGTCCGGGAACCATGGCAGCGAGGCGTTTGACGAGCGAAACATAGGGATGAATTGTTTTCTTTTCTAACGAGCGTTCTCGGCCTTTTTCGAGTTCTGGACCGGCGACTCGGATGTTGCGGTACAATTGGCCAGGCGAAAAGTCTTCTCCATGAACGCGTTCGACCATTTCATTTCCTCTTTTTCGCCACACGTTTCAACAAAACATTTTTCGCCCACGTTTTCCATTCCGGAAGCAGAGTAGTATAATCCACGGAACCGTGTTCGTGGAGCTGACTTTCTTTCAACAACGCCCACTTGTTCGAAGCCACTACTGTGTTTTCCGCCTCCAACAGTTCGGGAACCTTGAACTCTGTTTTTAAATCCACCAAAAACTCTTTCGACGCCGCGGCCGCGCGAATGCCCTGCCAAATCTCGTTGTACGACAATCCAGACAATTTGGAAATGCGCTGGAACATTTCGGATTTTTTGACAACATCTTCTTGCAGTTCGAGTTTGTCTTTTTTCGCGTCATAACTCATCAAGTCGATTAATCCCCCCTCGCGTTCCGGGTCTTCGCTCCAGTGTTTTCCCACTTCCGTGACTTGCACAACACGGCGGGAACGTTGCAGGCTTCCCGAAAAACGGATCGGACGAGCGACAATAACAACGTCTGTGGCTTTGAAAGACGTGTTTTTGACTTCCAAGTCGTTCACAACCCTGTCCCACACCGAATAGGCACTGTCTCCGTGGATAGTGCCCATCACTATGTTTCCTGCAGCTCCGATGCGCATGGCCTCGTACAATACTTTCGCCTCCAACGAACGAACTTCTCCGATAACGATTGCGGAGTCGCCCAATCGCAATGCGGTTCGCAAACTTTCTTCGGGCGCGACTTCGCTTTCGGTTTTGGAAACCGAAATCGGAGAGCGGGTTTTCAACCGCTGAATGTTGAAGCCGATTTGCTGCATGTAGGGAACAGCGAGTTCTAATGTGTCTTCTTGCACCAAAATTCTGTTGTTTTGCAAAATCTCTAACATGAGGGCTTGCATGAGAGAAGTCTTTCCCGAACCGCGCGAACCTGTAACCAAAGTAGTGGCTTGCGCGTCGACGAAAAAACTGAACAAGGATGCGGCCAATGGGTTCAGCATTTTCGCGTCGATAAATTGGGGAAGCGTCCACGGAGTGACTTTGTGCAGGCGGAATGCGAAAGCAACCCCGTCCGGAGAGAGCGGGGGACCTATTACTGCTACACGCGTTTCCAATTCTTCCAAGTCGAAGTCGAGCACGGGATGGGCTTCGTCGAAAGGCCTTCCTGACATCGCGCGCAATTTTGAAATAATGGCTTCGGCCTCGTCTTCCGTGTAATAGATGTTAGTTTGACATAAACCATATTGCGCGTGCACGACATAGATTGGCTTCAAGCCGATGGGAGCGTCCAAATAAATGTCGGTCAAGTTCCTGTCCGACAGCAAAATTTCGAGAATGCCGTAACCGACTGTATAACGCGCCACGACTTCGGAAAGTTCGGCAATTTCGTCGCGCGACATTTTAACATTATTCCCTTTGGCGATGTCGTAAATGGTGGATTCGTACACGCGTTCGAAGTATTTGCGGGATTTGGAAATCTGCGAGTACTGGGTCTTTCCAGGCTTGTAGGAAGCAACCACTTCGCGGGCTTTGGAAAGGACGAAGTATTTTTCGGGCGGAAGAGAATATTCGGGCGGGTTTATGGAATAAATTTTGGAAGGCTTGTCCGGGTGGGCAAAAATTTGCACGGAAGAATTCTTGACCACATAATCGTCCAGCAATTCCATTTGTTCCAAACCTTCGAACACCAGCCTCGAACCGATGAAAGAAGGTTTGATTTGGGCCGCGAAATAGAGTTTGTAGAATTGTGACGGAGTTGGAATTTGATTCAAGCGCAATAACAGTCTCTTCGCTTCTCCCAACAATGCAGTGGATTCGAATTCGGCGCGGAGTTTGTTCAACAAGTTCGAATAAATTTTCCAATCGTTTTGGGTTTTTGCATCGCCTTTTTGTTCGGCGACTCTCTGGATTTCTTGCAACAACCTCACGTACGCGGTAAAGGGATCGAAGGCGAGCAAATCGTGCGTTACGTCTTGCACGAGCGTGTGCCTTTCTCCCAGTCTTGTTTCTCCCAGCGAAACATCGCCGAGTTTGGACGGAATCCAAGGCGTTTCTGTTTCGTACTTTTTTACGAGCGCGGCGATTTCGGACAGCATGGCGGTTTGCTTTTCATCATAAACCCTGTCATAAACGTCGGCAAATACAATGAGATTGACGTCCGCTTCTTGCAGGGCGCGAATCACATGATAGCGGCAGCGCGAATCGTCGGCAATCGAACTCCCATAAATACAATTACGGCAGGCGAATACGAGATACCGTTTGCCACCCTCGTCTTTGACGAAATAGTCTCCGACTTCGAAGCCATTTATCTTCATACCTAAACCGAAAAGAATAGGATTCTCGAATTTAAAGCCCTTGCTTTTAACGAGCGGGTTTGGAAGCTTTTTCCGCGGTTTCGGCATGCAAGGAAACCAGCCAGAGCTGGACTACCGAAACCAAATACGCAAGCGCGAGCAGGAAAGGAATGGAGAGCAGGGAAACAAGAATCGGGGAAACGATTTCGGCTTGTGCGGGGATTAATTCTGGCAGCGCGGAAAGCAATGCGGCAACAATCAATGCGGGAATAGATACAACGGCGAAGGCAAGAACGCTTTTCCACACCATTTTCCAATTCTTCCACGAGCGCTTCCACGCGCGTTTGAGAGAGTCTGAAACCGAAACGTTTTCCAAAAAAATCACGGGCTGGTAGAGCACCAAGAAGGGAACCAGCGCGAGCAGTGCAACCATCAATACGAGCATTCCACCGAAAAAGGCGCTCGCGTTTTCCGCCGCAGCTTCGGCAGCGAACGATTCAATAATCGGACTCGAAACCCCGCTGAGCGTGGACTGGAAGAGTTCGTTCCAAAACCCGGTCGTTCCCACCAACGACCATGCGCCATACAAGAACGGCGCAAACACGACCAATGCAAGAACCAGCATGGCGAATTGTACGGCGATTTGCTGGAGCCCGGCATTCCAAAAACGCTTTTGCGCGAAAGATACGCTTTTCCAAAAATCAAGCTTGCCTTGCAAGCGCTGCTGGGCGAGGAAGAGAAACATTCCTTTCAAAAACGCGCTGGTGAATACTCCAACAATCATCGAAAGAACGTAGATCAAAACCGTTACGACAATGCCTTGGAATGTCGCTCCGGCCACTTTCATCCAACTATCGGCGATTTGGAAAAAAACCGTTCCCACAATCAGCGCAAAAACCAGGGAAAGGGCAAACGTGACGAACGTGTTTACGAAATACTTTTTGTCCCACGCGATTTTGTACAAATTCCACGTGCTGGATAGTATTCCTTTGGACGCCATACAATCTTCCACCACATTCCCATATATAATCCAATGGCCTTTTTCGTGCATGAAACGCAGTTCGCAAAAAATATTTTGGAACAGCGCGGTATTTGCGTTGTCCATCGCCATCCTGCTGGGCGTGTTTTATTACGGAATCGTATTGCACGTCATCGGTATTCAACCCTTTGAACAATTCACGGCTTCGACCGCGTTGCGCGTGTTGGAAAGTCTTGGAGTTCACGGCAACATTTCTTCCTTTCAAGAACCGATAATCATTTCCGTGCAAAAGTCTTCCATCCAGTTGAGCGAATTGTGCACGGGAATGTTGGAAACGATTTTGCTGGCAGCCGCCATTTTGGCGAGCGTGGAAATTAGCTGGAAGAAACGCGTTGTTGGAATCGTTGCCGGAATCTTTGCCGCGCAAGCATTCAATCTTGTCCGCGTTGTTGCAACGATTGAAAACATTATTTCAACCAGCCAAGCGTTTGCGGAATTGACGCACGACGTGCTGTTCCGGCTTTCGTTGTTGGTCGTCATTGCGGGATTCTACTTTGTGTGGTTGAAGTGGGCATTGGGAGAGAAGCCGAATGGTTTTCGTTCCCAAAAACGGCGAATTTAAATAGAGCCGATTGCTTAAAATGTTCAAGGCTATATCTATCGCATTAAGTGTTATTGTATGGGATTTGGAGAAAGTTTATCCGGAATTTACGCAAAGGTGGAAGACTCTTTTTACGGCTTTTGCGACGCGCTGGACGCGAAAGGAATTCCCGTCTACAGTTACGTTGACCTGTTGGAAGGAAAAGGAATTCCCGCCTTTCCCGCAACGCTTGGAATTCTCGCACTGTTCATTGCCCTCATTGTTGGAGTGTTTTTTCTCCTTCCAGGAAACGTGAGCTTTCAGCCGACTTTTTTGGACGACGCGGACTCCAGCACCTTAAACAGCGTCAATATTTCCATTTCTTCCGGAGACCAGTTGCCGGCATCAGCCAAATTGAATTCAGGAGACACCATTCCATTGAACGAAGTCAGGGTGGGGCAGTCTCTTACGATGACAGTTTCGAAAGAAGGGTTTGAAAGTTTGACAGACGAAGTGAGTGTTTCCGCGCAACAATTTTCGCACGCGTTTCGCTTGACCAAAAAATTGGACGTATTTTCCGCCAAGCTTCAAATCGTGGACCAGGATACGCTGGACGGAGTTCAAAACGCGAAGGCCACTGTCACGTTGGACGGAAAACCATTTTCGAGCTTTTCCGACGCGAACGGCATTGTCACCTTTGCCAATGTTCCCAAAAACACGCCAGTATCGCTCAAGATTGAAGCCGATGGTTACGAAGTGAGCAGCCAAACCATCCGATTTTTGGACGGCCTAACGACCATACAACTCGCTGCCGACGCGCTGTCGTTGGAGGGCCTTTCTGACGTGATTGTGCGCGTGAAAGATGTGGATGGAAACACGTTGAAAGGCGCGCAAGTGCAGTTGAAAGACAAGCGCGACGGAACAGAATTGACGAATGCTCCGGCAACTTCGGGAGAATATTCCGTCAAAGTCAAAAAAGGAACGAGCTTGCAGTGGATTGTTTCATTGGAAGGTTTTTCGACGTACGATTCGAGCGCGGACGGAAAAAATTTGACAGTCCGCCAAGACGAAGAAACCATTGAAGTAGTGTTACAGCCTGGAGGACAAGATGTTATTGTGTACGTATATTCGGGCGCGAATTTGGTCAACGACGCGCAAGTGACGTTGTACAATTCGTTGGGAGAACAAATCGATTCGAACTCGACTGAATTCGCGGGCTTCGTGGAGTTTAAAGACTTGAACGCAGGAGATTTCTTTTACGCGGGCGTGTGGAAGGAAGGGTTTTTGCCCCAAACAGTTTTTTTCTCTCCCCTAAACAAGCAAACCGTTTCCATTTCGTTAGAACAAGTGAATAGCGCAAATTCGGCTTCGGTATCCACCTATGTTTCGCAGGAAAACGGCAATCCCCTTGCCGGAGCGAACGTGCAATACTATGCGCTGGACGAGAACGGTTCCATTACTCCACTGGGAATGCCAGTTCAAGAAACCGATGTGGTCGGATACCTTGGAATAGTAGCACCGTTAGTCAATTTGTATGCGACTGCGGACAAGGAAACCATGCACGGAGATGCCAATCTCATTCTCCTCGCCGGAGCTGTAAATCGATTGGACATTATCGCCTACGCGCCTTCGACTCTTGTAACACTCAACATTGTTGACGTGTTTGGAAAACCGGTCGACGAAGGACACGTTTCCATTACTACCCGCTCCGGACTTTCGTTGTTCGACGGCAACATCGATTTTGGAAAAGTGGACTTTGACGCGCTGGGAAACGAATCCGTGGACGTGGAAATTTCCGCGAACGGAGAAACGTGGAAAGAAAGCGTGAACGTGAAAGGGAAACGAGAAGTCACGCTTGTTTTCGGAAAAGCGTCCACGGATCAATTTTCTCCCCAACTCGAGTTCCTCCGCTTTGAAAATGTTAGTGGTAATACAGTGAAAGGACTTTCGAGCGGACAAGACGGTTTTGCGGTATTCAAAGTAGTATGGCCCCAGGGCGCGGACAAGGGCGGCATCCACGTCCGCATTGGATCGGACAGTGTAGCGCACGTCGAGTCGCAGAATGCTGGAATTTTGGGATTTCAAGGAACGGAAGACGATTTCTTTTACGGAAGAACCTACACTCCCAATCCCGAACCTGGAAATGAAGGAATCGATTTTCAAAACCAAGGAATCGAAGGACAGTACAACAAGTTTTTGGAATTGTACTATAATTCTCCCACTGGAGCGCAAGTGTTCAAAGTTCGAATGAGAGTGCGCGAAAATACGGCGGTCGGAGAAGTGGAATTGCACTACCGCGCGTGGGCGCAAAGCGGGGGATATTACTACCGTAATCCTTCCGATTCTGTGCTGGAACAAAGTTCGTACACGGATACGCGCTCGGCATTGTACGCCGAAACTTCGGTGCAAAAATTGACAGTATTGGACGGAAAGCTCGCGTGCAACGACAGCGCGTGCATGTCCTTGCAGTTCGTGGATTCGAAAGGAAATATTTTCGACCCCAAAAACTTTTCTGCCGCAACCAATGAATTGTACGGATTGCAAGTGAGTGTCCAAAGCTCGAGCGAAAAAGACGTCACCTTGAAAGCGTCCACTTCGGCCAACAATGCAATTGGATTCACGGGACAAGAAGTGGAACCGTTTACCGACCAGTTTCCAGATTCGAATGGACAAAGTTCTTCCACGCTCAACGTGGTTTCGAACGCGGACAGCGTCCAAGGAAGGTTTTACTTCAAAGCATTGAAAGCCGAACAAGCGTTCGTCAAAGTCTCCGCAATCGTGGACAACAATTCTTTTTCGCAAACCGCGTACTTTAACATCAGCGCGCAAAACTTGATGCACGCTTCTGTATCCCCACAAACTCCCGTGCAAGGAGACGCGTTCTCGATTACAGTGTCAAGCGATTCGAATGATGCCGTGAAAAACGCGACTCTCCGATTCCAAGACGCGCAAAGAAACGAAGTCAAAACTGTCATCGGAGACAACACGTCCGGAAAGGGAAAAGCCGGACGGTATAGCGTCAAAGGAAATTTGAAAGCCGGAAACTATTCCGTTGAAATTTCCGCCCAAGGTTTCAAAACTTTTTCCCTATCCCTTTCCATTGCCCAGTCGGGAATTTTGCAATTGCCGGATTCTCTCACCATCATGCTGGACAAAAGTTCCAAAACCGGAACCGCTAAATTAGAGATTAAAAATTCGGGAAAAGAAACCGTCAATGACTTGACGTTGGAACAAGTGACGGACAGCACTATCCCTTTCGACATAACGTTCACTCTGCCCACTTCTTTGGCCGGAGGACAATCCGCTTCCGTCGAATTGACGGCAACGTACAAAGGGGACGAAAACCGCGACCACGGAGAAGTGCAATTGTTCGCCAGAGGAAATGTTGCCGGAGTTTCGACAGTCGCGGCCACGACAAGAGTGTTGTTGGAATACAACAAAGAGTTCGACAATTCGTGCCTCGAATTCAAACCCTCCAGCGCAAATGTTACGCTATTGGCGGAACAGGATGTAACCAAACAAGTTCCTATTTCCGTCAAAAACAACTGCACCATCCAAGTGCAGTTGGTTCCGCGCGTGCAAGTGCAAGGTTCCGATGATAAAAGTTTGAACGTTGTCGCACAAGAACTGTCCTTACTGCCCGGAGAAGAGGGAACCACCAATATTTCGGTTTCCAACAATGTGGACAGAACCGGCCAAGAACCGCGCTCGTATGCGTACGTGGTATACTATGAATCCGACCAGTTGACGAAAAGCATTCCCGTATCCATTTCGCTCGTCAATCGCCGACTCTTCTTGCAAGCCCCGGACAACGTGCAATTGTTTTTGACCCAACTCCAAAAAGGCCAGCCCGACCAAAAAGCCGTCCCCCTGCCCATCCGCAACGCGTCCAATACAGCCATTAGCAACATCACCTTTCCGCGCAATGCGGCCAACATTTCCCAAAGCGGATACGGAAATGGGTACAATTCCTTGTACGGCAACGGATACGGCGCGTATGCGTACACGGGATACAACATGTACTCGTTGTACGGGAACAACAGCCAGTACGCGAACGACCAAGGCCAGCAAGTCGTGGATTCTGTTCCGGGAATCGACGTGCACGTCGAACCTGTTGGCATTCCGTTGTTGCGCGCGGGAGACAGCGCCATTCCCGTGCCGTTCGTCGTCGGAAAATCGGATGTTTCCAAGTCTACCGTCTCCCGACAATTGTTCACGATTTCGGGAACCGTGGACGGAAAAAATGTCGCACTCCGCACAGTAAATGTTACGGTTTACGCGTCTTCCCCCTCGTGTTTGAAAATCAATTCTGCCAAAATCGA